>JAMFST010000720.1 GCA_026225435.1 Labilithrix luteola | reverse complement strand
GGTGTCGTCCCGTCGCGCCCCTCGTCGTGATCGAAGAGTCGCGGCAGGGCACTGCGCCCGATGAAGTCCACGCTGGCAGCGCCCGAGGACGGCGGTGGATGGGTGCGGTAACGCGCCGCAGCTGCGCTCGGCGGCTCCGCGTCCGAAAACGTCGACGTCACCTGACCCTGGCGGACGACGTTCTCCCCGAGAGCAAGCGCCCGCTCGACCACGTTGCGGAGCTCGCGCACGTTTCCGCGCCACGGCATCTTGCTGAAGTCGGCCACGAGGTCGGGAGAGAGCTGCCTCCCACGGAGAAAGTGCTGCACGAGCGGACCGATATCCTCGCGCCGGTTGCGCAGCGGGGGGACGGTGACGGGCAGGACGCTCATGCGGAAGTAGAGGTCCTCACGAAATTCGCCGCGAGCGACCATCGCCAGCAGATCGCGGTGCGTCGCGGAGACGAAGCGCACGTCCATCGGCCGGTGCGTGGATTCGCCAATCCGCCGCACAGTGCGCTGCTCGAGCACGCGGAGCAGCTTCGGCTGAACCGACATCGGCAACTCCCCGATCTCGTCGAGGAACACCGTGCCGCCGTTGGCCGCCTCGATGGCACCGGCGCGCGCCGTGGCAGCCCCGGTGAATGCGCCCTTGGTGTGCCCGAAGAGCTCCGCGTCGAGCAGGTTCTCGGGAAGCGCGGCGCAATCGACGACCACGTACGGGCCACTCTGGCGATGCGAGCTGTCGTGGATCGCCCGCGCGACGACCTCTTTACCGGTCCCGGTCTCCCCGCGAATCAGGATCGATGACTCCGTCGGGGCCGCTCGCGCGAGCAGCGCGAAGAGCTCGCGCATGATCGGGCTTCCGCCGACCAGCCCGTGGAAGCGGTCCGTCGGCCACATCTCCACCGACAGCTCGACACCTGCAGCGTAATCCACGGTCAGCACCGTCGTGCCGACGCGCACCACTCCCGACCCGCGGACGCAGGTCTGATTGACCTTCACTCCGCCGACGAGCGTGCCGTTCCGGCTGTCCAGATCCCGGATCCACAGACCGTCCTCGCTGGGCTCGAGCTCCGCATGTACGCGAGATACCGTGCGATCGTGAATCACCAGGTCCACGGGACCCGCCGTCCCCAGCACCATCCGCCGCTGGATCACCAGCTCGTGCGAACCGGCGTCGTCCGTCCAGGAGACCTTGGGATAACGACGTGGTGCGTGGACGAGCGTGCGACGAAGCAGCTCCTCGGATGCACTCAGCGGATTCCCCTGCACTTCATGGACCGTAGAACGCTTCGGTCTACCGATCAAACGTCGCGCGGGAAGTAAAATTTCACTCGTATTCAAAGGTGCGACGCAGGCATCAGTCTATGTCGCGACCCACCTCACCCCGTAGCTACGCCGCGGTGATCTCCACTCGCAGCAGCTTCTTCCCGATGAACAGGTAGTCCCCGTGAGCGAGCTCTCGCTCCCCCTTCAGGCGCACATAGGTCCCATTCCGGCTATTCAGGTCGGTCAGGCTCAACTTGCCACCGGCCTCGTCAATTTTGCAGTGGCTGGCGCTCATGTAGAGATCGCCAGGGAAGTTCATGTCGCCCCCCTCGCGGCCGATCTGGATCCCCGCGGTGCGCGCGCACACGACCATTCCCGGCGCTCCGCCCTGGAGGATCTGCGCCACGCGGAACGGCGTCTGGTGCTTCGGTGACGAGTAGAAGTACGTGCCGTCGGGCGCGGGGCCGTCATTGAACTTGGGAGTCGCGTCGAGGCGGAACAGCTGCTCACCGGCGAGGAAGTGATCGTTGGGGACGACCTCCACGGTGCCGCGGACACGGAGGAAGACGCCGTTGAGCGAGCCCTCGTCGCGGACCACGAGCTTCTGGTTCCGGTAGAAGAGATTGGCGTGCTTGGGGGAGACGAACGGGTCGTCGGGGAAGACGAGCTGGCCGTTGCGACAGACGATGTGCTGCTCGGCGTTGAGCTGGTAGCTGAGCCCCTCGACGCCTTCGCCGCGGATCAAGATCAGCTTCGCCTTGCCCGGCGCCTGCAGCTGCCCGAAGAACTGGGTGCGCATCGCCAGGACGTCCGGCGGGACGGCTGCGCCGCAGCGACCACAGAACTTGTGACCCACCGGCACCGGTGTCGAGCACGACCTGCAGATGAAATTCTTGGCTTGCTCCATGAGCTCCTCCAAAGACGCCGACTTGCCCCCCGACTTGCTTTCAAGACCGGGCGGAAAGGCGGATTGCGGTGCGCGTGCTGCGGTGACGGGACGAGCGCCCGGTTCGGGGCGCGGGATGGTGACGGAGACGCGGTGGGCCTGGGCCGGGGCCGGCACCGTGTTGGTGGCCGACGTCCCGGACGCGGACGCGGTGATCGCGGGGACTGGCGAGGGGACGATCGGCGGGGCGCTCGACGGTGACTGCGGCGCCTGGGTGATGAGCGGCGAGGACTGGACGCGATCGAGCTTGGGCGCGAGCACGTTCCCCGGCGTGGAGCGGCGCAGACGGAGCGCCTCGGAGAAGAGCGCGGCCGAACCGGAGTCGATGCGCGGCGCGGCGCCGGGAAGCTCGACGGCGAGCTCCACGGGGAGCGGGACGCCGGCGGTCACCTGCGGCGCGACCGCCTGCGGAATGGTCCGGTCGGACGGCGGAGGGGCGGAGGAGCGTGCGGCCACCGCAGCGGCAGCAGCAGCCAGCGGCTCGGAGATCGGTGGTGGGCTCGGCGGGGCCGGGATGTCCAGCAGGCCGGGCTCGGCCACGGTCGGCGGCGGGATCGACCCGGAGGTCAGCCCGTCATCGGACGGTGCGTGGTCGGCCGCTTCGTCGAGCGGCGTCTTGCACAGCACGCAGGCAACCGCCCCGAAGGCGTTGAAGCCATCGCAGGTGGCACAAACGATGCCGATCTCGAAGTCCATCGTGACGAATCGACTAGTTTAGACCGTGGGCGCCGGCAGGAAAACCAGGCATTCCTACCAGAGCAGGTTGAGGCGGTGATGCGCGTCGAACCATCCGGCCGCACCCCAGAGACGAAAGACGATGTGCTGGCAGCTCTCCAGCGGGACCTCGCCGTAATCGCGAGAGTCGAGGTGCCAGTAGCGGTTGTCGCTGACGAGAAAGCCGTGTCCGCTGGCGACCTTGGCCTTGGCCGTCGTCCCCTCGGAGCTGTCCGGGTAGAAGAGCACCTCGTGCTCCGTGGACAGGTCCTCGACGGAGCAGACGAAGGTCAGCTGCTCGTTGGTGCCCCCCTTGGTGAGGGTCTCGGTGCGGCCGCAGCCGCGGGCGATGGTGATGCTCTTTCCGTCGAGGTTCACCCGCTCGTTGATGATCTCGAGCTCCTCGCCGCCGATCGCCTCGAGGCGACCGATGACGAACCGGCGCGGCTCCTGCGGGTCGGTGCAGCGAACCAGGTTGCCGACGTGGGTCTCGGCGTGGCGCAGGGTGAGCAGCTGATCGCCGCCGCCGACGTTGGGGGCGGTGGAGGCGATCATCGCCGGATCGTCCGTGGGGACCGTGTAGACGTCGAACACGGTGAAGTAGAGCAGCGCGCAGGCGGCGGCGAAGATCGCGCCGATCCACATCAAGACGCGGAAGATTCCCTGCATGCCTTCTCGAGGCTAGCGGGACGCGACGCGAGCGGCCAATTCCTTTGGGTGTCGGGCGAGCACCTT
>JAMFST010000073.1 GCA_026225435.1 Labilithrix luteola | reverse complement strand
TCAGCGACCAGGTGCCCGCGAGGATGGCGAAGGCGAGCGCCAGGCTCACCGCCGGGTCGATCCAGGTCCAGCCGGTGAAGACCACGGCGACGCCGGAGATGGCCACGCCCGCCGAGAGGAGCGCGTCCGACGCCAGGTGCAGGAACGCGGCGCGCACGTTCACGTCCTTCTCGCGCCCGCGCATGAAGAGGAGCGCGGAGAGGCCGTTCACGACCATGCCGACCACCGCGACCACGATGACGATGCGCCCGTTGGTCGGGCTCGCCTCGCCCAGCCGGCGCACCGACTCCCAGGCGAGGCCGCCGGTCACGAAGAGCAGCACCAGCGAGTTGGCGACCGAGGCCACGATGGTCGTGCGGCGCAGGCCGAAGGTGCGACGCTGCGACGGCGGCTTCTTGGCGAGGTAGGCCGCGCCCCAGGCGAGCGCCAGGCCGAGCACGTCGCCCAGGTTGTGGCCGGCGTCGGCGGTCAGCGCCAGCGAGTGCGAGAGGTAGCCATAGACCACCTCGACGACGACCATGGTGAGGTTCAGCCCGACGCCGATGGCGAAGTTGCGCATCGAGCCGGCGTCGCCGACCGGAGGCGCATGAGCGTGCCCGTGCCCGCCGTGCGAATGACCGGCGTGAGAATGCCCGCCGTGCGCGTGGTCGTGGCCGTGGGCAGACATGAGAGCCTCTCCAGTCTAGCGCGAACGGTGACGCGAGACGACGTCGACCCGTTCTCGCTCACTCGCCCGGGTGATACGCACGCTCGGCGATTGCTACGCGCACCTCGTTCACGTGCCTGCGCAGGTGGACGGAAAGCAAGATCCGCGCGCGCTACTTCGCGCGCCGGACCCTGGCGCGCCCGGTGGCGACGGGGCTCGTCGTCATGAAGCTCCTGAGCGCCAGCCGCGCGACGTTGTCCGAGACGTGCTCGAGCGACCACGCACCCCCGGGGCGATACCAGCGGTTCACCGAAGTGACCGTGCCGAGCAGCATGAAGCTGGCGAGCTTGGGATCGGTGTCCGGCTCGAAGGAGCCATCGGCGATCGCCGCCTTGACCAGCGCACGCACCTTGCGCTCCACCTGGTCGCGCACCGCGCGGATCTCGCTGGCCTGCGCCTCGTCGATCTGGCTCGAGTCGTCGAAGATCTCGTAGATCATCGCGTAGCGGATGGCCTGACCGGTCACCGCACGGAGCAGGTTGGAGAGCGCGAGGTGCAGCCGCTCGACCGGCGGAAGCGGCTCGTTCATCGCCTGGGTGGTGATGTCCAGCGCCTGCTGGATGACGGCTCGCTGGCAGAGGAAGAGCAGCTCCTCCTTGCTGGAGACATAGTGGTAGAGCGCGGTCTTGGTCACGCCGACCTCCGCGGCCACCGCCGTGAGCGCGGTCTTTTCGTAGCCATTTTCGGCGAAGAGCAGCGACGCGCAGCGGATGATCTCGTTGCGCTTGCGCTCCCGCAGCTCCTCGGCCGAGGGGATGCCACTGAAGCGAGCCATCGACGCACCGTGGCATGGCCCCCGAGCGACTTCAACGCCGAGGTCCACGCGTGGTGCCGGGCCTGCGCTTGACGAAACGTGGGTCGATTGGTAGCCAAGTCATCAAGGTGACCCACGAGACACATGTTGGTCTGACGGGTCACTTCAGCCGCCTCCGGAGAGAGCTTTCATGATCCGCGCCGACGAGACGTTCGAAGGAACCTGGCCCTTCGCGCCGCACTTCTCGCGCGCTCCGGGCTTCGCCATGCACTACGTGGACGAGGGGGCCGGCGAGCCACTGGTCCTCCTCCACGGTGAGCCGACCTGGGGGTACATCTATCGAAAGTTCATCCCGCCGCTGGCGCAGCGCCACCGGGTCATCGTCCCGGACCACATGGGCTTCGGCAAGAGCGAGACCCCGCACGATCGCGTCTACACGCTGGAGACGCACGTGGCGAACCTGACGAAGCTGTTCGACGATCTTCGCCTCACCGACATCCACCTGGTGATGCAGGACTGGGGTGGACCGATCGGAACGGCCTTCGCACTGCGCCACCCCGACCGGGTGAAGAAGCTCGTCTACCTGAACACCACCATCGGTTACGGGACCCTCGGGCGCCGCGATCTCCCGAGCCCGCTCACCGCGTCGCGCTGGTTCCAGTGGATCGAAGGGGGGATGAAGAACGGGCGGTTCGAGGAGGTCATGAAGCACCTCGGGACCAACATCCTCTCGGTCCTGCACGTCATCGGCTTTCGCAACTTCGCCATCGTCGACGACACCTTCGTCCGCGCCTACGGCGAGCCGTTCGCGACGCCCGAGGAGTGCCGCGGGGCCATCGAATTTCCGATGGATCTCTACCGCGGGCGGATCAAGGAGTTCGTCAAGCAAGGCATCCCCGCGCTCCCATCGCTGATGGCCAAGCCGGCGATGATGGTCGAGGGGTTGCGCGACACGGCCATCCCTCCGGAGATCGCGCTCGCGGACTTCAAGGGGCTCTGGCCGGACGCGCCGCTGCACGTGCTCGAGACAGCCGGGCACTACTGCCAGGAAGACGAGCCGGAGCTCATCGTCGCCAAGATCCTCGAGTTCCTCGGGCGATGAAGCGCTCGGTCGCGGCGCTCCTCGCCGAGCACGCCGTCGAGCGACCGGCGGCGGTCGCCGTCGAATTGGAAGGGACGGCGCTCACCTTCGCCGAGCTCGACGCCGCGGCCGAGCTCCTCGCGCGTCGCCTCCGTGCGCGCGGTGTCGGCGCGGGCGATCGCCTCGCCGTGGTCGCACGGAACGATCTCGCCTTCTTTCCGCTGCTGCACGCGGCGGCCAAGCTCGGCGCCGTGCTCGTGCCGCTGAACGCGCGGCTCACGGCGCCCGAGGTATCCTTCATGATGCGGGACGCGGGCGCGGTCCTCGTCTTCAGCGACGCCGGTTGCGCCGCCCTGGTGCGCGAGGCCTCCGCCGACTGCCCCGCGCTGCGCGAGCACGCGCTGTTCGGTGCGGGCGGCACCATCGCCGCGTGGTCCGACCCGGGCGCGCCACCATCAGCTGGGTCGACGACGGCGAGCGCCGCGGACGAGGATCGCGTGCTCCTCCAGATGTACACCTCGGGCACGACGGGAAATGCCAAGGGGGTCGTGCTCACCGAGCGCAACCTGCTCGCGCTGGCGGAGGGGGGCTGCGACGAGCTCGGCCCCTTCACCGCCGACACGGTGAGCCTCGTCTGCATGCCGCTCTTCCATGTCGCCGGGCTCGACTGGCTGATGTTCGCGCTGCGCTCACGCAGCCGGATCGTCCTGGCGCGCGACATCGTGCCGCCGCAGACGCTCGCGCTCATGAACGCCGCGGCGGTGACCTCGGTGCTCCTCGTGCCGACGGTGATCCGCATGCTCGTGCAGGAGGCGGAGAAGACGGGGCTCGCGGTCCCGAGCCTGCGCACCCTCGTGTTCGGTGCCTCGCCCATGCCCACGGAGCTGATCGCGCGGGCGCGTCGGGTGTTCCCCGGCGCGGAGCTGATTCACGTGTACGGGCTGACGGAGACGAGCGGCATGTTCTCCTCGATGCCGGTGGCGCCGGACCGGCTGGAGTCGTGCGGCAAGGCGTGGCGCGGCTCCGAGCTGCGCATCGTCGACCCGCGCGGGCAGGTCGTCGCGCCGGGCGAGATCGGGGAGGTCGTCTGTCGTTCGCCGCAGCTCACCCCGGGCTACTGGAACCGCGAAGATGCCAACGCCGCGGTCTTCGTGGACGGCTGGTTTCACACCGGCGACGCCGGGTACGTCGACGAGGACGGGTTCCTCTTCCTCAAGGACCGCATCAAGGACATGGTCAAGTCGGGCGGGGAGAACGTGTTCCCCGCGGAGGTCGAGGAGGTGCTCTCGGCGCACCCCGCGGTCGCCGAGGTGGCGGTGATCGGCGTGCCCGACGCGAAATGGGACGAGCTGGTGGTCGCGGTGGTGCGGCTGCGCGACGGCCACGAGGCGGGCGCAACGTTGTTCGCCGAGCTCGATGTCTTCGCGAGAAAGCGCCTCGGCGCCTTCAAGGTCCCGCGTCGTTACGAGGTGGTGAGCGACTTTCCCCGCACGGCGTCGGCGAAGGTGCTGAAGACCGCGCTTCGCCGGCTGTACACCGGGACATGATGCTGGCGATGCGAGACAGCTACCAGGTGATCGGCGTGGAGAGCTCGCCGTACACGGTGAAGGTGCGGGCAGTCCTCCGCTATCGCCACCTGCCGCACACCTGGTTGTGCCGCTTTCCGCAGTTCTATCCACCGACGGCGCACGTGCGTCCCGCGCTCATGCCGGTGGTGCGCTTTCCGGACGGCGAGCTCCGCGTCGACAGCACGACGATCCTCTTCGCGCTCGAGGCTCTCCACCCGGAGCGCTCGCTCATCCCTGCAGACCCGGTGCTCGCGCTCTACGCCTTCCTCCTCGAGGACATGGCCGACGAGTACCTGACGAAGCTGGTGTACTTCTTCCGCTTCGGCGCGCCGGTGGACCGCGTCTTCGGCTCGCAGTGGGTGACCGACGACTCCTCGGCCGACCTCGGCGCGAGCGAGCTCGAACGGCGCGCGCAGGAGTTCGTCGTTCGCCAGGACGGGCGGCGGACCATCGTCGGGGTGACGGCGGAGAGCGGCGCGCACTTCGAGGCGACGTACCGCCGGCTGCTCGAGGCGCTGAACGGCGGCGTCGGTCTCGATCGCTTCCTCTTCGGCTCGCGACCGAGCCTCGCCGACTTTGGCATCTTCGGACAGCTGCACACCTTGAGCTCGGACCCGACGCCGTCGGCGATCCTCCGGAGCGTGGCGCCGCGGGTCGAGTACTGGGTGCGCCGCGCCCACGATCTGTCGGGCGTCGACGGGCGCTGGCAGTCGTCGCCGGCGCCGAGCGCCACCGTCGTGAGCCTCCTGCGCATCGTCGGCGACACCTACCTGCCGTTCTTGCGCGCCAACTTCGTCGCCAGCGCCCAGGGCGCGCCTGCGTTTCGCTACCACGTGAAGTGCTGGCGTGCGCTCCGGTCCGCCTTCGCCACGCTCACCCCGGCCGATCGCGAGCGCGCCTGCCCGCTCCTCCGGGAGACGGGCTGCCTCGAGCTGCTCGAGGAGCCGGAGCCTCAGATGTCTACGTCACCCCAATTCACAAGAAATCTGTAACCCAGGAGGCTACTATGCCGTTTGCACGTATCGATCTGGTCAAAGGAAAAAACGCCGCGTATCGCGCCACCGTGGCTGACGTCGTTTACAAGGGAATTGTCGACGTCTTGAAGGCACCCGATGGCGACCGCTTCATCGTCGTCGGCGAGCATGAGCCCGAGAATCTGATCTACGATCCGAACTTCCTCGGCATGAAGCGGTCGCCCGATTTCATCCTGATCCAAGTGACCAGTACCGTGGGGAATGATAAAGAGTCGAAGCTTGCCTTCTTCCGCTACATAGCAGACGAGCTGAAGAGCAAGCTCTCCGTCCGTCCTGATGACGTCATGATCAACATGGTGTTCGTTGCCCGCGAGGACTGGTCTTTCGGCGACGGCAAGCCCTGGACTTAGCAACTGACCAATGGCTTGGTCTCGGCGAGATGGCCATCTGGCCATCTCGCCGACGACGCCCGACCTCACGGGCACCACGATGACCAAACCCGGGCAGCAAGGCTGCGCTCGTCGCGGTTGGGCAGGGGCGTCATGTCGCCCCAACGCGACGGGCGGGAGCCCAAGACCATCCGAACGTCCAAGGAGAACGAATGACCGCGTCCACTTTCTCTACCGTCAACCCGGCGACCGGTGACCAGATCGAGACCTTCTCGTTCTTCACTCCCCCGGAAACCGAGGCCGTTCTCGCGCGCGCCGACACGACCTTTCAGGCCTTCAGGAAGGTGTCGGTGCACCAGCGCGCACGGCTCCTGTCGAATCTCGCCGCGGCCTTGAGGAAGAACAAGGACCAGCTCGCGAAGGTGATCACCACCGAGATGGGGAAGATCTCGGCGGAAGCTGTCGCGGAGATAGAAAAGTGCGCGCTCGAGGCGGACTGGTATGCAGAGCACGGCCCGCAGATGCTCGCCGATGCACCCGCTCCCACGGGCCCGATCGAAGCCTACGTTTCGTATCTGCCGCTCGGCGCCATCCTCGCGATCATGCCGTGGAATCTCCCGGTGTGGCAGCTGACGCGCATGGCCCTTCCGACGCTCCTGGCCGGAAACGTGGTCCTGGTGAAGCACTCCCCCAACACGCAGCGCAGCTCGCTCGAATTCGAGCGCGTGATGCGCGAAGCGGACTTCCCCGAGGGGGCCTTCCAGAACCTGATCCTGAAGACGGAGGACATCGTCGACGTCATCAACGATCCGCGCGTCCAGGGCGCTTCCGTGACGGGGAGCGTGCGAGCCGGCTCTGCGGTTGCCTCCGAGGCGGGGAAGGTGATCAAGAAGACCATCATGGAGCTGGGTGGCTCCGATGCCTTCATCGTCTGCAAGGACGCAGACATCCCCCGCGCCGTCGCAGCCGGGATCACCAGTCGCTTCAGCAACGCCGGTCAGGTATGCCTCGCGGCAAAACGGTTCATCCTGGTGGAGGAGATAGCCGACGAGTTCGAGAAGCTCTTCGTGGACGCGGCCCGAGCGATCCGGCTCGGCGATCCGACCGATCCGGCGACCCAGATGGGACCGATGGCGCGATTCGATCTGCGGGACTCTCTGCACAAGCAGGTGGAGGGCAGCGTCGCCAAGGGCGCGCGGGTGCTGTGCGGGGGGAAACCACCGGAAACCAAGGGAGCCTTCTACACGCCCACGGTGCTCGGCGGAGTGACCCGGGGTAT
>JAMFST010000072.1 GCA_026225435.1 Labilithrix luteola | reverse complement strand
TCGTCATCACCGGCATCGGCTACACTGGCTCGCAGCTCTACGACTACGCACAGAACTACGTCGAGCCGCAGATCGAGGGGATCGACGGCGTCGGCAGCGCACCGGTCGACGGCGGCCGCCCGCGCCAGATCAACGTGGTGGTCGACCCCGTCGCCGCCCAGGCGCGCCACGTCACCGCCGAGGACATCGCTGGCGCCGTCGGCCGCTCCAACGCGCTCCTCCCCTCGGGCGAGTTCATCGCCAAGGACTTCGACGCCAACGTCTACACCAACGGCGTCCCCAAGGCGGTGGCCACCATCGGCGAGGGGACGGTGAAGGTCGTCGGCGACAAGCCGGTCCTCATCCGCGACGTCGCCCGCGTCGAGGACAGCGGCATGCCGGAGACGCAGGCCGTGTCGGTCGGCGGGAAGGACGCCGTCTACCTCAACGTGCTGCGCATCCCCGGCGGCAACACCATCAAGATCGTCGACGCGGTGAAGACCAAGGTCGCCGGCCTCACCAGCCTGCCGCCCGGTATGGAGGCGCACGTCCTCTTCGACCAGTCGGGCTTCGTGCGCAACACGTACTCGGGGCTGCAGCGCGAGATCATCCAGGCGCTCGTCCTCATCGCGCTGGTCATTCTGCTGTTCCTCCAGAGCCTGCGCGGCACGCTCATCGTGTCCGTCGCCATCCCGCTGTCGTTCGCCATCACCCTGATCGTCCTGTACGCCACGGGGCAGACGCTCAACGCCTTCACCCTCGGCGGCCTCACGCTCGCAATGGGCCGCCTGGTGGACGACGCGGTCGTGGTGCTCGAGTCGATCCACCATCATGCCCGCGACCAGAAGCTGCGCGGCGAACCGGACGATCCGGCGCGCGCGGCCTACGAAGGAGCGACCGCGGTGGCCTTGCCGGTCCTCGCCTCGACCCTGACCACGATGGCCGTGCTTCTGCCGGTGCTGCTCCTCGGCGGACTCGCCAAGCGTCTCTTCGCGCCGCTGGCGCTGACGGTCGCCGTCGCCATGATCGCCTCGTACTTCGTCTCGATGGCGGTCACGCCGGTGGCCTGCCGCTACTTCCTCGGCCACGCGCCTCCCGGCAAGCTGGCGCGCCGGCTCGAAGGGGCGATCGACCGCCTCGCCGGCGGCTACGCCGGCCTCCTGCGCCGCACCTTGCCCGCCGGGCGCAGCATCGTCATCGGCTCCGCGCTGCTCGTCTTCGCCAGCGTCTTCGCCGCCGCGCGCCTCCCGACCAGCTTCTTCCCCGACATCGACGAGGCGATGGACATGGCCTACGTCCGTTTCCCGCCGGGCATGTCGGTCAAGGCGGCCTCGGCGACGCTGGCGGAGATGGGCAAGGCGATCACTCGCGAGCTCCCTGCGGGCTCGGTGGACATGGTGGTCACCAACGTCGGCATGCCGCAGGAGCAGCGCAGCTTGCTCGCCAGCCCCAACGTCGCGCCGAACACCGGCTTCCTCCGCCTGGCCTTCTCGTCCACCGAGGAGCGCAAGCAGTCGCAAGGGGAGCTGTCGGTGAAGATCCGCGAGATCCTCACCCGCGAGTTCCCCGGGGTCGAGGTGACGCAGTACCCTGGCGGTCTCGTCGCCAGCGTCTTCGCCAACGGCTACACCGCGCCGCTGGTCGTCGAGCTGGAGAACGACAACCTCGACGCGCTCGACGTACAGACCCGCGCCGTCGCCGAGGTTGCCCGCAGCGTCGGCGGCGTCCGCGACGTCCGCGAATCGCTCCAGATGGAGTACCCCGAGGTGCACGTCGACGCCGACCGCGAGCGCTCTGGCCTCGTCGGCACCTCGCTCCGGGACGCCGCCCAGACGACGCTGGAGGCGACCACCGGCAACATCAACACGCCGGGAGTCTGGGTCGACGCCGCCAACGGCCGCGCCTACTACGTGGTCACCTTCTACGATCCGGCGACCGTCTCCGACACCAGCGCGCTCGGCAACCTGCCCGTGCACTTCGGGTCGAAGGACCAGCCGGTGCTCCTCGGCGCGTACAGCCAGGTGAGCCGGCAGGTCGGCGCCGTCGCCGTCGAGCGCAGCCGCATGGTCCGCGTCGCCCACGTGCTCATGCAGACCGAAGGGCGCGACCTCGGCTCGGCGGCGAGCGACCTCGAACGCGCGCTCGCGAAGGATCCGCGCACGCGCAGCCTCAAGTACAAGTTCGTCGGTCAGGTCGATCTGATGCGGACCACCTTCGGCGGCCTCGGGCTCGCCCTCGGCCTCGCGGTGATGGTGGTCTTCATGCTGATGGCGACACAGTTCAAGTCGCTCCGGCTCCCGTTCGTCATCCTCTTCACCATCCCGGTCTCGCTCTTCGGCATCGTCACCGCGCTGGTCGTCGCGGGACAGGGGTTCTCCATCACCGCGCTCATGGGCGTGCTCCTGGTCATCGGCATCGCCGTCTCCAATGGCATCCTCCTGGTCGACGACGCCAACCGGCGCCTGGTCTCCGGCGCGGAGCCGCTCGAAGCGGTCATCTCAGCGGCCCGCTCGCGCTTCGTCCCCATCGTGATGACCAGCCTGGCGACGGTCATCGGCCTGGTGCCGACGGCGATGGCGCTGGAGCACGGCTCGGAGGCCAACCAGCCGCTGGCGCTCGCCGTCGTCGGCGGCCTCACCTCGTCGACCTTGCTCTCGCTCTTCCTCGTGCCGGTGATGTTCCTCGTCTTCGCCCGCGTGCCGGCGCGCGCGGGGAAAATTTCCGAGGGGCATTCGGAGATTCTCCCCGTCTCACCGGTGGCGACAGCCTGAAACGAGCGATTTTCGCCTGGTACGACTCTCGCGAAGGGGAAGGTTCATGAAGCCCGCATTCCTCCTCGTCGCCATGTCTGCCGCCTTCGTCGTCGCCGCCTGCTCCGCGGTCACCGGGCCGTCATCGGGGACGCCTCGCGCCGCCATGACCTCGTCGTACGGCCAGTGCCTCCTCGAGGGCTCCCCCTGCCGCACCACCGGCGAGTGCTGCTCGCAGTTCTGCGCCAATTACGAGTGCGTCACCCGCGACCCGTGAGCTCGTGCGGATGACCGACGGGGAAGGGTTGAAACAGCTCGTCGAGCAAGCCGCCGACGCGCAGCACGACTGAGCGGCCGCGACGGTCGTCCCGGCGCTCGGAATTGCGCTAGGTATGGCCGCGATGGCGACCGACGAGCGCGAGCCGACTCTGTTCGCGGTCGAGGCGCCGCCCGCCCGTGTCGTGCCGATCGTCCCGGCCGACGCGACGGTGGCCCTCGCCGCCCGGCTCCCGCCGCAGCTCCGCCTCGGCGGGATGTCCTGGGCCTATCCAGGCTGGGTCGGCCACGTGTACGCCGGTGCGGCCGGGAAGGGGGATCTCACCGCCACCGTCCTCGCCAGGGAAGGCCTTCCGGCGTACGCCGCGCACCCGCTCTACCGCGCGGTCGAGATCGACAAGGCGTACTACCGCCCGCTGACCGAGCCGGAGCTGCAGCACCACGCGCAGCAGGCGCCGGACGACTTCCGCTTCCTGGTGAAGGCGCACGAGGACTGCGTGATGCGCGTGTTCCCGCAGCATGCCCGTTACGGAAAGCGGAAAGGGGAGAGCAACGCGCGCTACCTCGACGCGGCCTACGCGGCGGAGGTGGTGGTGGGGCCCATCGCGCGCGGGCTCGGCGGCAAGCTCGGCGTCGTCCTCTTGCCCTTCCCGCCGCAGGACGTCGGCGAGTACCCCGAGGCGTTCGCCGAGCGGCTGGCGCGCTTCCTCGAGCCGCTGACGAAGCTCGCGCCCATCGCCGTGGAGCTGCGCAACGGTGAGCTCCTGACCCCGACGTACACCGACGCGCTCGTCGCGACCGGCGCGGTCCACTGCCACAACGTCTGGACCTCGATGCCGCCGGTGCGGCGGCAGATGCAGCTGGTCCCGCCCGACGCGCGCAGGCCCTTGCTCGTCCGCTGGCTGCTGCGCAACGGCGACCGCTACGAGACGGCCAACGCGCGCAGCCTTCCCTACGACCGCACCGTGCTGCCGGATCCGGACAACCTCGCGGCGCTCGCCAGCCTGGTCGCGCGCGCCATCGCCCACGACGTACCCACCACCGTCCTGATCGACAACAAGGCCGAGGGCTGCGCCCCCGAGACGATCGAGCGCCTGGGCGAAGCGATCGTCTCCGAGATGGCGCGCCTCAGAGATCGGTGAACTGCAGCGTGACGTGCGCCGATCCGGCTGCCGTCCCGTCGTCGCCCACCGGCTGACCGACGATCTGCGTGTCGAGGCAGCCGCGGAGCGACTCGAGCCCGAGATCGCTCCCCAGGCTCATGCCGCTGACCCTTCCCGCTTCGACCTGGAGCGCGAGCACCGACGAGCCGGTCGCCGCCGACCCGTGCGCCTCGAGCGCCTCGACGTAGCACTGCTTCAGCGACGCGCGCCCGAGCAGCTCGTTCACCAGGTGGCGCTCGAAGCCCTCGGCGTCCTCGCGCACGACCGCGACGCGCCCTCTCTCCGGCGCGAAGGGCGGTGCCTCGGCGGACGGCTCGCTGCTCGGCTCGACGGCGGGATAGGTCTTGCCGCGGCGGGCCGGAGCCGGCGGCGTGCCGGCAGGAGCGACGGCCGCGGGTGCAGGCGCGCTTGCCGGCCTCGCCACGGCGGCGCTCGTCGTGCTCTCCGCACTTCCGGCGCCGGTCGGCCCGATCTCCTCCTCGACCGAGAGCGCGGCGGCGTGTGCCGCGTAGTCGACCTCGATCTCTCGTGGCGCGGCGGTCGCCACGTTCGGGCGCGCACCGACGGCGAAGGCGACGCCGAGGAACATCGCCGTCAAACCCGCGGCGAAGATCGTCGGCAGCGGGCCCCTTCGCGCCGACCCCTCCTGGAGGGCGAGCTTGGCCACCGGCAACGCCGGCGACCGGGACGCCGTGCTCGGTCGACCGGAGGCGGCCCGTCCGGAGATCCGGCTCGCTGGTACGTGCGCCGTCGGGCGCGCCGACGGGCCCGGCTCCAGCCCCGGGGCCGGCATGGTCGCGGCCAGGATCTGCGCCGCGTGCTCGCGCATGGCCGGCGGTACGAAGGAGAACCTCGCTGCCCGACCTCCGCCCACGCGCCGGCACGCCGACGTCGAGCGCAGCGCCGCCCGCATGTCGCGCGCCGACCGGTAGCGCACCGCCGGATCCTTGCTCATGGCGATGCGGCAGATCGCCTCCAGCTCCTCGTCCACGTTGGGACGGAAGGACGACGGCGGCTCGGGGTCGAGCGTCATGTGCCGGGTGAGCGTGTCGATGACGTCGCCCCCCTCGAAGGGGACGCGCCCGGCGAGCATCTGGTAGAGGACCACGCCGACCGAGTAGATCTCGCTGCGCTCGTCGACCACCTCGCCGCGCGCCTGCTCCGGGGACATGTAGTCGGGCGTGCCGATGATGAGCCCCACCTGGGTGAGCGCGCTCGGAGCGGTGCTCCCGCCGGCGGCCTTCCACGTGCCGCTCGGCGAGTCGGACAGGTCGGACCAGTCGTCGTCGCTCCCCGCGGCGGGCGGGCTGCTGTTGGTCAGGTGCGCGCGCGGGTCGAGCTTGGCGATGCCGAAGTCGCACACCTTCACCACGTCGCGCGAGGTGCCTTCGTCGTCATCCGACTTGAGCACCATGATGTTCTCGGGCTTCAGATCGCGGTGCAGGATGCCGAGATCATGCGCCCGGGCGAGGGCGGCCAGCGTCTGCGCCGTGAGGTCCACGATGCGCGCGGCCGGCAGCGGCCCCTGGGTCTCGATCACCTCGAGCAGGCTCTTCCCTTCGAGGAACTCCATGCAGATGTACAAAAGGCCGGTCTTCTCCTCCTTGCCGAAGTCGAAGACGCGGGTCGAGTTGGCGTGATCGAGCAGGGAGGCGGCCTTGGCCTCGACCTGGAAGCGGGCGACGAAGTGCTTGTTCTGCTGCAGGTCGTCGTTGAGGACCTTGATGGCCACCCGCTTGTCGAGCGCGATCTGCTTGGCGTCGTACACCACGCCCATCGCGCCGCCGCCGACGCGGGAGCGAATCCGGTACTTGCCCGCGATGACCCGGCCGATCATCGGATCGACCTCCCGGATCAGCGGACCGTCCTCGCGCCCGAGCTCCACAGCCGTCTGCCCGGATGCCTTCACGACGGTGGAGAACGGCCGGAGCCGTCCTCTTCGTTAGCGATATTTCAGAAGGTGCCGACCGCTCCGAGGTGGAAGCTCACGTCGTTGTGCTGGCCGGTCGGGCCGAGATCGCTGAAGTGGTAGTACTCGGTCGACGCCTTGATGCGCAGGTCGCGCTGCACGAGGAAGGCGGTGCCGAGGGTGGCGCGGCCGACCGAGCTGATTCGATCGATCGGGCTCCCCTTCACCACGTCGCCCACGCGCATGAGGCCGTCGGCGCGGACGATGAGATCGACCACCCCGTTGAGCGGTTGCTCGAGCTCGATGTATGCGCCGTGCTTCACCATGAAGTCGCTGTTCTTGTTCGGCAGCGCGTACACGAACTGCGTCGGGTCGGCGACGCTGATGTCGGTGCGCCGTGCCAGGTACTCCATGCGCACGTTCGTGCGCTTCACCCGCAGCGACGCGTCGGCGCCGACGATGGTGTAGAACAGCGTGTTGTTCGGGTCGTAGGTGCCGCGCATCCCGCTGGCGCCGATGGTCGAATCCGCGCTGCTGGAGAACTTGTGCGTCAGCGCCAGGCGGCCGCCGTAGGTGGGCCGGCCGTTGTTGTCGACGTAATAGAGCTCGCGGTTCTGGGTGAAGTCGATGTCCTGCGCGGTCGCGTCCCCCTTGAAGCCGCTGACCACGTAGGCCGCGTAATCGAGCTGGTTGTCGTCGCCGAACCAGTGCGTGCCGTTCACCTCGGCGCCGTTGTCGGGGAACGGGGAGGGGAGCACGCCGAGGTTGAAGGCGCGGAAGCCGAGCGCGCGCCCCATGTCGTAGGGGAGCGGCTTGTCCGACAGGCGATGGTTGGCCGGGTCGTGGCGCAGGTTGAAGGCGCCGAAGCTGGGGCTGAACTTGCCGAGGCGGAAGTTCAGCTCGTCGACCACGCGGTAATCCATGTAGGCCATGTCGGCCTCGAGCCCGTGGCAGCCGTAGCAGAACTTCACGTTGGCCGAGAGGTGGTCGGTGAGATCGACCGCCATCTTCACCGACAGCTCGGTCGTGAAGCCGTCGAAGCCGGCGTTGTGCGCCATGGCGTCGGCCCCCTTCACCGTGGGCGCGAGCATGTAATCGATCTGCGCCGACGCCGCGAAGTTGCGGTCGATGGCCTGGGCCGGGCGCGGCACGAGCATCGCGACGAGCATCGCCAGGGTGCAGGCGATGAGGGGTAAGTAGCGGTTGTTCACGGATTCGCCGCCGTCTTCGACGCGCCCGCGTCGCGCTTCTGTGCCGAGTAGTAGAAGAGGAAATGCAGGATCACCGACTCGTCCCCCTTGGTGATGCCGCTGCCGGGCTGATGCCTCATTCGCTCGACGTAGCGGACCCAGTAATCCTCGTCGGTGATCCCGCTCTCCCACACGCGTGCCAGCGAGTGGCACTTCGAGCAGCGCTGCGCGGTGACCTTGTACGAGGCCTGGATGTCCGCCGGGTAGGAGCTGGTGTCGATCTCCTCGGCGCGGTTGCCCTGGAAGCTGGCCCCTCCGCAGGCAGCGGCGCCGAAGACGAGGCCGAAGGCGGCGAGGGCTCCCGTGAAGAGTATGGCCGTGGTCGTGCGCATCAATCGCTGTCCGCTCCCTGGGCACCCTGAGAGATCCAGGTGATCACCAGCTGAATCTCGTCGTCGCTCCAGTACGGCGGTCCGCTCTTGGGCATGCGGACGCCTTCGAAGTAGTGCCCCTGCAGCTTCTCCACGATCCCCGACTGCAGCGGGGTGGCGACGTTGATGATGTTCGTGCCGGTGGTGTCGCCGCCCATGCGCAGGGTGCCGAGAGTGCTGAGATTCAGCCCCGTCATGTTGAAACCCTCCTGCGTCCCTTGCCCCGGGTAGTGGCAGTAGGCGCACCCGTGGCCGGTCGGATCGGTGTTCGAGCGGTTCATCAGCGGGCGAATCTGGTCCTTGAAGGACACGAGCGCGACCCCGGCCTCACCGCCATCGCCTCCGTCGTCCCCCGCGTCGTCGCCGGTCACGATGATCGTCGCGCCAGCGTCGTCATCCTGCGACGGGCCGAGCGCGGGCTCGATGGCGCTGCACGACGTCGCAACGAGACCAGCGAGCGCGCACGCGAGCGCGCGCAAAGTTGAGAACGCGACGAAGTCGGTCGGGCGCAACGGACGATTCCTTTGCAGGAGAGGGGCGACGGGAAGCGGCGAGGAGCTACGGGTCGGAGAACTGCAGCGTGATACGCGCGCTCGCGTCGCCGGTATCGGCGTCGGCGACGTGGAGGGAGTTGAATTGCGACTCGATGCAGCCGCGCATGTCGGACAGGCCCACGTCGCTCCCCAGGTGTGCGCGCGAGACCTGGTTCTGCTCGATGTCGAGCGTGAGCACCGCCGTGCCGGTGGCCGCCGACCCGTGCGTGCGCAGCGCGGCGACGTAGCAGCGATCGAGGTTCACGTGCCGGAGCAGGTCGTTCACCGCGTGGGCGCTCACCCTGTCGACCGCGACGCCGCCGACGGCGACATGGCCGTTCTCGGGATGGAAGGGCGGGGGGGCCGGCGCAACGGCCACCGGAGCCGGCGCCGGAGCGACAGGCGGCGGTGCCGGTGACGGCGTGGGTACCGGCACGGGCGGAGGCGCCGCGCTCACGACGGGAGGTGCGCTCGCCACGGGCGCGGGCGCCGGTGTCTCCACGGCCGCCGGTGTGCTCTTGGCGTTGCTCGCCGAACCGGACCCGCGTCCGCTGTACGGGGTCGTCGGAGCGGCCGCCGCCACCGGAACCGGCGCGGGGCCCGGCGCTGCAGACGCCGCGGAGGTCGACGGAGCAGCGGTCGCCGGCGCGGTCGGCGCGGGGCTGGCCGCGAGCGTGGTGTCCCCGGACGACGCCGACGACGCGGACGGCGCCGGGTTGCCGGCGGCGAGCGCACTTGAAGTGGCAGGAGCGGTCGCCACCGGGAGCGCCACGGTCTCGTGCGCCGAGTTTCGCCCCGACCAGACGACGAACGTGGCCGCGAGCGCCGCGGCGGTGAGCGCCCCGGCCACGAAGATGCCCAGCGTCCGCGGCTTCTCCCCCGGCGCCATCACGCTGGTCGGCCCTGGCCCGCGCGCGCTCTCGAGCCCGGATCCGCTCGACAGTGTCCCCACGCCGTTCTCCGTCCGGGTGAACGCGTTCGGGGCGCTCGATCCGCGCGACAGCGGGATCGATTCGAGCATCGTCGGCGCGCGCGACGTCATGAACGAGCCCATCGGCGTCCTCGGATCGAGCACGGAGATCGACGACTGCGTGCCCCGCACCGATCCGATCCCGTGGGCGGCGGCCGTCGAGCGCAGCGCCGCGCGCATCTCGCGCGCCGAGCGAAAACGCTTCGCCGGATCCTTGCTCATCGCCGTCCGGCAGATCTCCTCGAGCTCCGGATCGACCTGCGGATTCAGCGACGACGGCGCGGGCGCCTCGTCGGTGATGTGCTTGGTGAGGATCTCCATCACGTCGGCCCCGTCGAACGGCGGGCGCCCGGCGAGCATGTGATAGAGCACCACGCCCATCGAGTAGATCTCGCTGCGCGCATCGACCGTCTCGCCGCGCGCCTGCTCCGGGGACATGTAGTCGGGCGTCCCCACGATGAGCCCCACCTGCGTGAGGGCCGCGCCGGCGCCACCGGTCTTCCACTGCCCGCTGTACTGCGCGTCCCCCGCGTCGCTGACGGTGAGGTTTCCTTCGAGCTTGGCGATGCCGAAGTCGCACACCTTGACGACGTCGCGGGTGCGCCCCTCGTCGTCGACCACCTGGAGGACGACGATGTTCTCCGGCTTCAGATCGCGATGGAGGATGCCCATGTCATGAGCGCGCGCGAGAGCGGCGAGCGTCTGCGCCATGAGATCGACCACGCGCGCCGACTCGAACGGCCAGGAAGCCTGGATCACCTCGTAGAGGCTCAGCCCCTCGAGGAACTCCATGCAGATGTAGAGGAGCCCGTTGGCGTCCTTGCCGAAGTCGAAGACGCGGGTCGAGTTGGCGTGATCGAGCAGGGAGGCCGCCTTGGCCTCGACCTGGAAGCGCGCCACGAAGTGGGCGTTGCGTTCGAGCTCGCGGTTCAGGACCTTGATGGCCACCCGCTTGTCGAGGGCCATCTGCTTGGCCTCGTACACCACGCCCATCGCCCCGCCGCCGACCCGCGACTGGATGCGGTACTTGCCGGCGATGACACGACCGATCATCGGATCGGGCGCGGTCTTGGGAGGAGTCGGTTCGAAGGCCATCACGATCGGAGCACGCCGCCGCCCGCGACAGGCAGTGTAAGCGGAGCTGAAGCGCAGTGCCTGCCCGGTCGTATCATTCTGGCACTCGCCCAGATGACGGTACGTTTCCTACCGGATTGAGTTGCGCTTGGTCGCTTCAGCCCAGAGGAATTCGGCGGAGAACGTGGGCACCTGTCAGTGGTGCGGGCGGAAGGCGTCCACCAGCATCACGACGCCGACCAGGGCGAAGAGCACCGCGGCGATCTTCTGTGTG
>JAMFST010000071.1 GCA_026225435.1 Labilithrix luteola | reverse complement strand
CAACACCATCCCGCTCGACGACAAGGCGACCTACGCGCTCCTCGGCTCGGGCGAGACCAAGGGCGTCTTCCAGCTCGAGTCGTCGGGCATGCAGCAGCTCTTCAAGGACCTGCGCGCCGACTGCTTCGAGGACATCGTCGCCGCCGTGGCGCTCTACCGACCGGGCCCGCTCGGCGCCGGAATGGTCGGCAACTTCGTCAACCGCAAGCACGGGCGCGAAGCCATCGCCAAGATGCACGATCTCGTCGACCACATCCTGGCGCCGACCTATGGGGTCGTCGTCTACCAGGAGCAGGTCATGCAGATCGCCCAGGCGCTCGCCGGCTACTCGCTCGGTGGCGCCGATCTCCTCCGCCGCGCCATGGGCAAGAAGAAGCCCGAGGAGATGGCCAAGCAGAAGTCGATCTTCCTCGAAGGGGCCAAGGGGCTCAACGTCGACGAGAAGGACGCCGACCACATCTTCGGCCTGCTCGAGTACTTCGCCGGCTACGGCTTCAACAAGTCGCACTCGGCGGCCTACGCGCTCATCACCTACCAGACGGCCTATCTCAAGGCGCACTACCCGGTGGAGCTGCTCTGCTCCATCATGACCAGCGACAAGGACAAGATCGAGAAGGTCGTCCGCACCATCGCCGACGCGCGCGCCATGGGCGTGACGGTGTTGCCGCCGGACATCGACGAGAGCGACGTCGACTTCAAGGTCGTCTACACGCACCCCGAGGGGAACCGGAAGATCGGCCGGCAGGAGCGGGTGAAGGACGCCTGCGGTCCGCAGATCCGCTTCGGGCTCGGCGCGGTGCGCGGCGTCGGCGGCGGCGCGCTCGAGACGGTGTTCGAGGCGCGCGCGGCCGGCGGCGCCTTCCACGATCTGTTCGAGTTCGCCGGGCGGGTCGACGCCAAGAAGATCAACAAGAGCGTGCTCGAGGCGCTGGTGCAGTGCGGGGCCTTCGACCGCAGCCTGACGAAGCAGGGCGTGTCGCGCGCGCGCGCCTTCGCCAGCATCGATCTCGCGCTCGAGCGCAGCCGCGCCGCCTCGCGCGATCGCGAGCGCGGGCAGACGAACCTCTTCGGCCTCTTCGACGCGCCACCCGCTGCCGGTGCGGCCGGCGACGGAGCCGCCAAGCCGGCCGTGTCGTCGTCATCGTCCACCGGCGAGTACGCCCAGAGCATGCCCTGGGATCGCCGCGAAGCGCTCCGCCGCGAGCGCGACAGCCTCGGCTTCTACGTGTCGGGCAACCCGCTCGAGCGCTACCTCCGCGGCGGAGCGGCTCGCCTCGACGTCGCCGCAGCCGCCGACTGCGCCGGCATGGACGACTGGTCCGTCGTGCGCCTCGTCGGCATGGTCGAGGGGTACCGCGAGCGCATGTTCAAGGACGGCGGCGGCAAGATCGCCTTCTTCGATCTCGAGGACCTCACCGGCCGCGTCACGGTGAAGGTGCGCGGCAAGGAGATCGACCACTACGCGCAGCTCTTCAAGGGGGGCGATCCGGTGCTCGTCACCGGAAAAGTGAGCTTCCCCCGCCGCGACGAGGACGCCGATCCGGACGCCGAGGAAGGCCCGCGCGAGCCGACGATCTTGCTCAACGAGGCGCGCCTGCTGGTCGACGTGATCCGCGCCGACACCAAGGCCCTGGCCATCCGCTTGCCCACCGAGCACAACCCGACGTCGCGTCTCGACGAGCTCGCGCGCGTCCT
>JAMFST010000719.1 GCA_026225435.1 Labilithrix luteola | reverse complement strand
ATGGCTCGAGCCGAGGAAGCGGGCCTCGAGGTGGCGACGCCGCGCGAGGAACGGCGCCGCGGGGGGACGGTGGTGCTCCGCTTCACCGGCGCCGAGGCCGCCTGCCGGTCGCTCCTCGAGGCGGGCTTCGTCTGCACGTACCGCAACGGGCTGCGCGTCGCGCCTCACGGCTACACCACCGACGAGGAGATCGAGCGCTTCCTCGGCGCGCTGATCGCGCGTGCCCGCTGATGGAGCTGTCACCGCGGGCGATGATGAGCCTCCTCTTGCACGGTCCCAAGGCGGTCGACCTGCTGACCGCCGCGCTCGACCTGGGGATCCTGGCGCGGCTCGACGCGGGACCGGTGTCGCTGGGGGAGCTGGCCGGCGCGCTGTCCCTCGTCCCTGGACGTCTGTACAAGCTGCTCGACGGGCTCGAGTCGCTCGGCCTGGTCGAGCGACGAGCGCCCACCGACGACCCGCTGCAGAGCGAGTACCGGTCGCGCGATCCGCTCCTCGAGGCGGCGCAGCTGGTGCTCGGGCCGGGCTCGATCGAGCGCGATCGAGACCGCTACGACTGGCGGCGCCTGCACGGTCGCATGCCCGAAGTGCTGCGCGGCGAGCTGTCGATCCCGCCCGAGGTGTTCGCCTGGCCGCCGGCGGACGCGGAGCAGCAGGCCTCGTTCGAGGCGAGCATGAGCGCGGGGATGCCGCCGATCATCGAGAGCTTCCGCGGCGCGGACGCGGTGATCTGGGCCGACCTGCCGGCCGACGCGCGCGTGCTCGACGTCGGCGGCGGCGAGGGGACGCTGGCGGAGGCGCTGCTCCACGCGCATCCCCGGGCGCAGGTCGACGTGCTCAACCTGCCGGCCATCGAGCCGCTGGTGCGGGCGCGCGCCGCGCGGGGAGAGCTCGAGGGGCGGCTCGGCTTCGTCGGCGGCGACTTCCTCCAGCCAGGGGCGATCCCCGGCGGCTACGACGTCATCCTCTTCGTCCGCGTGCTGCACGACTGGCCGGCGGATGTCGCACGGAAGCTGCTCGTCGATGCCCATGCGGCGCTCGCTCCCGGGGGGCGCCTCGTCATCAGCGAGGAGATGCGCGACGCCGAGCGCCTGGCGGTGCAGTTCTTCTGGACCTACTTCCTGCTCGGCGTCGATGGGTGCGTGAGCCGCCTGCGCGAGTCCTCCTGGTACGAGCGCGCGCTCGGCGAGATCGGCTTCCGCAGCACCCGCTTGCTGGCTGGCGCCTTCGATATCCTGGTCGCGGAGCGCTGAACCGCCGCTACGACGACAGCTCGGTATCGGCGCCGCCCGAGGTGACGACCCGGTTGCGGCCGCCTCGCTTGCCGCCGTAGAGGCGGGCGTCGGCGAGGCCGAGGAGGGTGGTCGGCAGCTCGGCGTTCTCGACCTCGCTCCAGCTGGCGACGCCCACGCTGGCGGTGACCTTCACCGAGCCGGCCGGCGGGATCGTGCTGGCGGTGGCGGAGAGCGAGGCGCCCGCGCGCAGGCTCGGCGTGGCGATCGACTCGGTGACCGGGATGGCCAGCTCCTCGATGCCGCGACGCAGGCGCTCGGCGAACATCGCCAGCGCGGGGGCATCGAGCCCGCGAACGAGCAGCGCGAACTCCTCGCCTCCCCAGCGGGCCAGGACGTCCTCGCGGCGGATGGAGCGCTCGACCCGCCCGGCGACCCGGCGGATCACGAGATCCCCGACGGCGTGCCCGTGCTCGTCGTTGATCCGCTTGAAGTGGTCGATGTCGAAGAGGAGGACGCCGAGCGGCGTGCGGTGACGCTCGGCGTAGGCCGCCTCCGCCTCGAGCCGCGCGGTGAAGTACTTGCGGTTGTACAGGCTGGTGAGCGCGTCACGCGTGGAGGCTTCGTAGAGCTGGCGGGCGAGCGTCTCCTCGACCTGGTCCGGCAGCGAGAAGCGCAGGAGCAGCGACGGACCGATCTGCAAGCGGTCCCCCTCGGCGAGCGGCTCGCTCCCCTCACGCGTGAGGCGGCGGCCGTTGAGGTACACGCCGTTGGTGGAGGCGAGGTCGCGCAGCTGGTAGCCGCCGTCGGCGCGGCGCTCGATCTTCGCGTGGCGGCGGCTGACCCCGGCGTCGTCCACGTTCACGCGCGCCTCGCGGGCGCGACCGATGAGCTGCTCGGACTCCTCGAGGACGAAGACCCGGCCGGCCTGGACACCGCCCATCACCGTCAGCATCCCGCGCGTGGTCTTGCGCAGCGACCGCGGCGGCGGCAGCGTGATCGGACCGGTCTCGGTGTCCTCGTCGAAGTCGAATTCCTCCGGCGGGACGGAGCGAGAGACGGCACCGGCGACCGCAGGCGCCTCCGGCGTGGTCGGCTCCGACGGAGGCGGGAGCTCCGAGCTGACCGTGCGCTGGTGTGAACCTCGTTCCGTCATCTCTCGCCTCCCCGGTGCGTGGCCATAGCTCCGAAGGGGGTGGCTGTCATGTACGAAAACGGCCTTCCCGCACCGACGCAGCGAGCTAGAAAGGCGGCATGGCCGAAGCGGGTGGACGGATGGACGGGCGGGTGGTGATCGTGACGGGCGCCGGTGGAGGGATCGGTCGCGCTCACGCCCTGGCCTTCGCGCGCGAAGGGGCCCGCGTATTGGTCAACGATCTCGGTGGGGCACGTGACGGGAGCGGTGGAAGCGAGACCGGCGGTTCCGCCGAGTCGCCGGCCGCGAAGGTCGTCGCCGAGATCAACGCAGCCGGCGGCCAGGCCGTCGCCAGCAGCGATTCGGTGAGCACCGTCGACGGTGCCGCCGGGATCGTCGCCGCCGCCGTGAAGGCCTTCGGCCGGGTCGACGTGCTGGTGAACAACGCCGGCATCCTCCGCGACAAGACCATCCTCAAGATGGAGGAGGCGGACTTCGACCAGGTGATCGCGGTGCACCTCAAGGGGACCTTCCTCTGCACCCAGGCCTTCGCCCGGCAGATCGTGGCGCAGGATCGGGAGAGCGAGGAGCGCACCGGCGGTCGCGTGGTGAACACCACCAGCGTGAGCGGGATGCTCGGCAACTTCGGCCAGGCGAACTACGCGGCCGCCAAGGCAGGCATCTACGGGCTCACGCGCACGCTGGCGATCGAGCTGCAGAAGCACCGCATCACGGTGAACGCGCTCGCCCCCATCGCCAAGACGCGGATGACCGAGGACCTGCCGATGTTCCAGGGGATGGAGTCGATGACGCCGGAGCACGTGGCGCCGGCGGGGGTGTTCCTCGGGAGCGACCTTTGCGGCGATCGCACCGGCTACGTGCTCGCGGTGGCCGGCTCGCGGCTGTACGCCTTCAAGGTGGTGGAGAGCCCCGGCAAGTTCAAGGACGAGGGGGCGGGCGT
>JAMFST010000718.1 GCA_026225435.1 Labilithrix luteola | reverse complement strand
CGTGAAGGCGCGCAGGCCGGGGTTGATCGCCGAGGGGGCTTGCGGCAGCTCCCCCCCGAGGAGATCCGGATGCGAGCAGGCGCCGGAGTGGCCGAGCTGCGCGACGAGGGTTCCCCCGGCCTGGTGAACCGCCTCTGTGACGCGCTTCCAGCCCTCGACCTGCTCGTCGCTGTACAAGCCGGGGACGTTGACGAAGCCGATGGCGCGCGGGCTCACCCAGACGTTCTCGGTGAACAGGAGCCCGGCGCTGGCGCGTTGCCGGTAGTACGCGACGTGCAGCTCGGTGGGCACGAGGCCGGCGTTGGTCGCGCGACCGCGGGTCATCGACGCCATCGCCACACGGTTGCGCACGGACAGGCCAGGTAGATTGCCGGTGGAGAAGAGCAAAGGCATGCGGGCTCAGATGCGCGTGTGCCCGAGCAGTGGCAACTAAGACTTATTCGGCTCGCGAATGGGCGCCATCTCTGCGCTGATGAAGTCGACGAAGGCGCGCGCCGACGGCTTAGCGGCGCGACCGCCCGGCAGGATCACGTTGACTGGGACGGCTCCCATGTCCCAGTCGGGCAGGACGCGCACCAGCGCGCCGTTCTCCAGCTCGGCGCGGCAGCTGAGCGCGCCGGCGGAGACGATGCCCAGACCGTTCACCGCCATGGCAGTGGCTGCCTCGGTGCTGTCGAGGAGGAAGCGCGGAGCGACGCGGAGGGCCACCGACCGATCGCCCTTCTCGAACATCCAGCCCTCGGGCGAGTGCGCGGCGGGACCGGCGATGAGCGCGTGGGCGCGCAGATCACGGGGCGTACGCGGGCACCCGGCCGCGGCCAGGTACGAAGGCGCCGCCGCCACCACCCGCCGGGAGACGGCGATGCAGCGAGCGACCGCGGTGGAGTCGACGAGCGGCCCGATGCGCACCGCCACGTCGATGCTGGCGCCGACCAGATCCGCCTTCTCGTCTCCCACCACCAGCTGGATGCGCAGCGCCGGGTGCCGGTCGGCGAAGCGGCCGAGACGGGGGATCGCCTCGCGCACGGCGAACGTCGGCGACATGGCGACGCGGAGCAGGCCACGCAGCTCACCGGTGCCGCGCACCGAGTGGTCCGCCTCCTCGAGCGCGACGAGGAGCGGCTCGACCTTCTCGAGGTAGCCGACGCCCGCCTCCGTCAAGGCCACCGCGCGCGTCGTCCGGGTGAAGAGCGCCGCCCCCACCTCGTGCTCGAGGGTGGCGATGATGCGCGACGCGGACGGCTGCGACACCCCCAGCTCGCGGCCGGCGGTGGAGAAGCTACCGGTTCGCGCGATGCGCACGAACAGACGGAGGGAGAAGAGGCGATCGCTCATCGCGTCAGGATCCAGTCGTTCATCTGGATGTCGTATACCGCCAGGCACCCGATCATGAGCACAGCCCGCAGCTACCGAGAGCGCGCCGCCGGTGAGCCCGGGACCGTCCTCCTCGAGGACGCGCGCACGCATTCGAGCGGAGCGGGCCGGTCATTCTTCTTCAGCGAACCGGTGGAGTCGCTCGTCGCCCATCGCCTCGACGAGCTGCCCGAGCTCTTCGACCGTATCGAGGCCGGCCGGGCAAGGCGCCTGTGGGCTGCCGGCTACCTGGCCTACGAGTGTGGCTATCACTGGCAGCCGAAGGCCTCTCCCGGGTACGTGGTCCCGGAAGACGGCATGCCTCTGGCTGCCTTCGGGCTGTATCGCGAACCCGCCGTCTTCGTCTCCCGACACTCCTCGGGCGACGGCTCGTGTGAGCTCGGCCACACCCGCTTCGACCTGTCGGAGGAGGCCTTCATCGAGAAGGTCGACCGCATCCACCGGATGATCGAGAGCGGTGACACGTACCAGGTGAACCTCACCGGTGAAGTCGAGGGGGACTTCGAAGGGGGCGTCGCCGCGCTGTTCGGTCGGATGATGGACGCCCAGCCGGTGGAGTTTGGCGCCCTGCTGCGGACGGGCGTTCACACCGTGCTCTCTGCGTCTCCCGAGATGTTCTTCCGGCTCAAGGATCGCCGCATCACGGCCCGTCCGATGAAAGGGACGGCAACGCGTGGACGCGACCGGGCCGAGGACGCGCAGCTGGCCGCCGCGCTCTCGCAGGACGCGAAGAACCGGGCCGAGAACGTGATGATCGTCGATCTGCTGCGCAGTGACCTCGGACGTATCGCCGAGACCGGCAGCGTGCGCGTGAAGAACCTCTTCGCCGTCGAGCGCTATCCGTCGTTGCTGCAGATGACGTCGGAGGTCGACGCCGTGCTGCGGCCCGAGATCGGGAGCTACGAGCTCTTTGCCAGCCTCTTCCCGTGCGGATCCATCGTCGGTGCGCCCAAGGTCCGGACCATGCAGATCCTGTCCGAGCTCGAAGGGCGGCGCCGCGGGATCTACACCGGGGCGATTGGCTACTTCGCGCCCGACGACGAAGCGGTGTTCAGCGTGGCGATCCGCACGGCGGTCGTGGCCGAGGGGCGCCTGACGATGGGGGTCGGAGCCGGGATCACGTACGACTCGAGCCCGCGCGCCGAGTACGCCGAGTGCCTGCTGAAGGCCGCGTTCCTGCAACAGCGGCCGTTCGAGCTGATCGAGTCGATGCGGTGGGAGAACGGGCGGTGCGCTCTGCTCGGCCTCCATCTGCAGCGCCTGGCCGCGTCCGCCGCGTACTTCGACTTTGCCTGCGATCTGCCGTCGATCGAGCGGCAGCTCCGGGCGCAGGGCGCCGATCTGCCGGAGGACCAGGCGTGGAAGCTGCGGCTCACTCTCGACCGAGCGGGCGAGGTCGCGTTCCACGCGCCGGAGCCGATCGTGGACGACGCCGAGCCCTGCAAGGCGATGCTGTGGCCGGAGCCAGTCGACTCGACGGATCGCTTCCTGCGCCACAAGACGACGCGCCGGCGGCTGTACGACGAGGCGAGCGCAGCGGCTCGCCAGGCGGGCTTCGCGGACGCGATCTTCCGCAACGAGCGCGGCGAGATCACCGAGGGGGCCATTCACAACATCGTCGTCCGGCACGGCGATCACTGGGCCACTCCGCCCCTCGATTCCGGCGTGTTGCCCGGCGTGTACCGGGCGCATCTGCTGGCGAGCATGCCCGACCTGCGCGAGGAGAGGCTCACCACGAGCGCGTTGATGGATGCAGACGAGGTCTGGCTGACGAACGCCGTCCGCGGACTCCGCCTGGTCGGCTCGGTGGCGTACGAATGACGTGCCATTGACCCGGGCCCCGTGCCGTCGCGCTAGCGAACCGCCGACAGCAGCGTATCGTGGACGATCATGCGATTGCTTCGTTCTGCGTCCCTCGCGCTCGGCGTGGTCCTGGTCGCTGGCGTGGCCGTGGCGGCCTGCTCGGCCAAGCACGACCCGGCGCCGGGGGAGATCCTCCTCGCCATCGACGCCAACCTGAACGTCCCGGCCGACATGGACCAGCTCGGGGTGTCCGTCATGGCCGAGGACG
>JAMFST010000717.1 GCA_026225435.1 Labilithrix luteola | reverse complement strand
TCGGCCTCGGCGTCCTTCTCGTCCTCGTCGCCGCTGTCCTTCTCGACGACGGTCGACTCGGCGTCCTTGGCCGTGGTGGCGTCGGCGCCAGCGCCGGCGTCGGCGGCGGGGGGCGGAGCGACGGACGTGTCGTCCCCTCCGATGCAGCCGCTCATGGCGATGGCAAAGACGACGGCGGCGGAGGACAGACCAAGAGCGCTGAAGAGCCCGGAGAAACGCATGCGCTGCTGCTACGGGGTCTCCGTGACACCTTGGCGACGGACGCGAAGCGTTCTTTCGTCACGCTGCGTTACGAGGTGGGCAGGGTGAGCAGGCAGATGGCGCCGGTGCGCCCTTCCTGTGGCGAGCCCAGCGCGATCTCCCCTCCGTGCGCCCCGGCGATGCGCTTGGCCAGCGCCAGCCCGAGCCCCGTCCCGCCGCTCCGCCCGGTCACCAGCGGGTCGAAGACCTGCGGCGCCATCGCCGGGTCGATCCCCGGCCCGTCGTCATCCACCTCGATGAGCAGCGCCCCCGGGACCAGCCGGGCGCGCGTCCACAAGGTCGGCGGCCGCGGCGCGGTGACGGCCACGGCGTTCTCGTAGAGGACGTGGAACAGGCGGGTCAGAAGCCCGGCGTGCGCCCGCACCCGCAAGCTGGTCGGCTCGATCTCGTCGCGAAAATCAGCCTCGCCGACGTCCGCCCGCGCCGCCAGGAGCACGTCCACCAGCAGGATCGGCTCGGCCTTGGCCGGCTCCCCCCGGGCGAGCGACATCAGGTCGTCGACGATCCCGTGCGCCGTCCGGGCGTTCCGCTCGATCTTGACGAGGTGCGGCGCGCTGGCGGCCGGATCCTGCTTCGCCAGGTAGGCGCTCGCCGTAATCACCTGGAGCACGTTGCGCAGCTCGTGGGCGACCTCCGCGGCGATCTCCCCGAGGACCGCCAGCCGCTCGCGCACATCGTCATTCGCGCTCGCCATGTGGAAGGGGTTCGAAGGTAGCGCCTCTCCCGATGCTTTCGGAAGTGGTCGAGGCCGATTGATTTCGAGTAGGCTGCCCTCGCCCCCTCGTGCTGACCCCGCGCCTGCGTACCCGGTTTTCGCGCCCGTCGAAATGGCCGCCTTGACGAACGAGTCGAAGATCCCGGTCGGAGCGCTGCTCGTCGGCAAGTACCGCGTCACGCGGGAGATCGGCCGTGGTGGCATGGCTGCCGTCTACGAGGCCGAGCACATGGCGCTCGGCAAGAAGATCGCCGTGAAGGTGCTGGCCGCCGAGCTGGCCGCCTCCACGGTGGTCATCGAGCGCTTCTTCCGCGAGGCGCGCGCCGCGGCGAGTGTTCGCAGCCCCCACATCGTCGACGTCTACGACTCGGGGCGCCTCGAGGACGGCCGGCCGTTCATCGCCATGGAGATGCTGGAAGGGGAGTCGCTCTACGAGCGCATGGCCCGCATCCGCATCATCGCCGTCCGCTCCACGGTGCAGATCATCCGCCACTGCTGCAAGGGGCTCACGAAGGCCCACGCCGCCGGGATCATCCACCGCGATCTCAAGCCGGAGAACATCTTCCTCGTCACCGGTGAGGAGGGGGAGGAGATCGCCAAGATCCTCGACTTCGGCCTCGCCAAGTTCTACGCGCCGGTCAGCCCGGACGAGAAGGCCAGCCGCCTCACCCGCGAAGGCGCGGTCTTCGGAACGCCGGCGTACATGAGCCCCGAGCAGGTGAAGGGGCAGGGCTCGGTCGACCATCGCGCCGACCTCTGGGCGCTCGGCTGCATGACCTACGAGTGTCTCATCGGCCGCCCGGTGTGGAACACCGATCAGGGCGTGGCGATGACCTTCGCCGCCATCGCCACCGGCGTGATGCCGGTCCCCAGCCAGATGCGCCCGGGGCTGCCGGCCAGCTTCGACGAGTGGTTCCGTCGCGCGCTCGATCGCGATCCCGACAAGCGCTTCCAGACCGCCAACGAGCTGGGGGACGCGCTCCTGCGCGCCTTCAACCAGCAGCCGCTCGCCTCCAGCAGCGACAGCGAGATGCGCGCGATCGCCCAGCTCGCCGAGCTCGTCCCCGAGGGGGACGTGCGGATGGACACCAACCCGCTCCTCTTGCAGGACGCGCCGCCGTCGCAACGGCACCTGCTGGTGCCGTCGTACGTGGAGAACTCGACGGGGCGGATGCAGCTGGGGTCGATCTCCCAGCAGGTCCTGCAGCCGACGGTCCTCTCGGCGCCGCGCCCGAGCCCGGTGCGCTACGCGATCAGCGGCGCCTTCATGCTCGTGGGCACGGTAGCGGCGTTCACCGTCTGGCACCGCGCGCTGGGGCCGCAGATCCTCGAGCCGACCATCGCCTCCACCGCCTCGGGGGCCACCGCGGCGCCGGAGCCGGGGGATGCGGGCGGCACCGCCAGTGGCAGCGAAGGCGATCCGCGTTGGGCCGCCGCTCTCGAAGAGGGGCAGCGCTTCTACGCCACCGGCGATCCGGACACGGCGCTGCGCAAGTTCAAGGAAGCGCAGGACCAGGGGGCCACCAGCGGTCGCTGGTTCATCGATCAGGTGCGGCTCGGGCCGGCCGGCGAGCTCAAGGGGCCCTGTCATCCCATCGCCTTCAGCCAGCCGCGCCTCGGGGTTCCCGGCGCCGCCGAGCGTCCGAGCATCACGCTCTCGCCGCGCGGCGCGCTGGTCGCCTGGACCGACGAGCACGAGCAGGCCGGCCACGATCACGTCTACTCGACGGTCATCGACTCCTACGGCCGCCCGCAGTCGCGCCCGCGCGATCTCACGCCGGAAGGGACCGCCGTCGAGCGCCCCTCGGTGCTCTCCGCCGGTGACCGGACCATCCTGCTCTATCTCGACAAGGGGGGACGCGAGGCCGGGGTGCGCGCCCGCTGGCTCGATGGCGACGGGCGCATCGGCGCGGCGAGCATGCTCGTCGGCGGCAAGCCGGGGAAGTCGTCCTGGCCGGCCATCGATCGCGCGCCCGACGGCTACTACGTCGCCTGGCAGGACGACCGCGACGGCTCCGGCGACGACCTCTTCCTCCGCAAGCTGAGCCCTGGCCTCGACGTGGTCAGCCCGGAGATTCGCGCCACCGACTACGCGCCGGTCAAGGGCAAGGCGTCGAACGTGCGCGTCCCCAGCCTGGCGGTCGCCAGCAACGCGCTCTACGTGGTGTACAAATGGGAGCGCCCGGGCTCGCACGAGATCGAGCGCATGCGCATCCCGCTCAGCTCTCCGGAGCTGGCCACCGGCCTCGACGACCGCCCGGCCAACGCCGCCAAGAAGGATCGCACCCTCGGCGACGTGAAGACCGTCGACGAGGACAAGGTGCAGTCCGACGGGCCCGTCGTGGCCTGCGGCAAGGAGGGCTGCTTCGTCGCTTGGCACGGCGAGCAGAACGGCGGCGCCTTCGCCGCGCTGCTCGAGCCGGTGAAGGGCAACGTCGTCTGGCACAAGAAGTTCGCCGCCGGCGGCTCACACCCGACGCTCGGGGTGAACGGCGACGGGCAGGTGTACGTCGCCTTCTACGAGGGGAACCGGGTGAAGGTCGCGCAGCTCACGCGCGACGGCATCGGCCCCTCCAGCGTGATCGCCAAGGTCGGTAGCGATCAGCCGCGCCCCTGGCTCGCCGGCGGCGCCGCCAAGGGGGAGTGGTGGTTGACCTGGACGGACACCGACGCCGGCCACTCCGAGCCCTTCGCCGCTCGCATCGCCTGCACGACTCCGTGAGCAGCCTTTGAACCGCCGTCGTGAGGCGGCGCGGGCAGCTCTTTCGCCGCTCCTGGTCTCGGCGGTGGTGACCTTGCTGGCGGTGGCGTCGATGCGCCTCCTCCCTTCGAGCTACCGCGGCACCGGCGTGGGGATGGTCTTCCTCGGGGCGACCTACCTGCTCGTGTGGCGGCGCAAGGACACGGTGATCGAGCGCGCCGGGCTCACCCTCGGTGGGCTCGTCGCCGGCGGGCGGCCGCGCCTGCATCCGATGTTGCGCTCGCTCGGCTGGGCGACCGCGGCCGCGGCCATCACCTTCGGGCCGTACCTGCTCGGCTGGCGCGCGCTCTTC
>JAMFST010000716.1 GCA_026225435.1 Labilithrix luteola | reverse complement strand
CGGTGTGCTTGTAATAGACCTTGTCGGTCAGCTTCTTGCCGGTGAAGCGGATCTTGTCGGCGTTGATGACGATGACATTGTCACCGCAATCGACGTGCGGGGTGTAGGTCGGCTTGTGCTTGCCGCGAAGGACCGAGGCGACCTCGCTGGCGAGACGACCGAGGGGCTTGCCCGTCGCGTCGACGACGAACCACGCACGGGACGCCTGGGCGGAAGCCGGCGTGGCGCAGAACGAGCGACCCGCAACGCGGCGAACGCCCGCGGACGGAGACGGAGAAGCGTGGGACTTGGTGGTTTCGCTGGACTCGGACATCGGGGGGGCCGGGAAGCTACGTGGGGGTTTTCGTCGTGTCAAGGACGCTGTGGCGGGCGGTGCGGAATCTCCAACAAGACGATCATGATCGCCATTTGCCGGGCAACGAGATGCTCGCGGCCGGAACCTTGCACGGCAAAGTCGCCGTGTCTGCCCTCAACCGTACCGAAGCTCCCGCGGATGCCTCCTTCGACGAGGCTGATCGCGCCGATGCGCGGCGCGAGGTCGAGGCGGCCGAGCAGGCGCAATCGCACGCCCGGGAGCGGACCAGCGACCGCTCACCCCCTTCTGGGGAAGTGCGAAAGGCGGTCGCCGCGCTCCCGTCGCAGAAGGTCCGCGAGAACGTCGAGGCCATCGTCTCGCTCGAGACACTGGCCGAGAGCGCGCTCAACCGACACCAGCGGACCATCGAGCGAATCACCGCCGTGGCGGGGCGTCCCGGCGCGCTCTACGCGACACTTTTGCTCGTGTGCGGCTGGATCGTCCTCAACGTGGTCCTCGAAAAGGCCGCGCCGGACGCGCCGCCCTTCGAGTACCTCCAGCTCGCCGTCGGCTGCACCGCCCTCTTCACCACCTTGATGATCCTCATCACCCAGAACCGGCAGGCGAAGATCGCCGACCAGCGGGCGCACCTCGACCTGCAGGTGAACCTCTCCACCGAGCAGAAGGTGACCAAGCTGGTGGAGATGCTCGACCGGGTGCAGCGCGCGACGACCGACCGCAGCTCCAAGCTCGATCCCAACGTGGAGGCGCTCAAGGTGAGCGTGGACCCGCACGCGGTGGTAGAGGCGCTCGGAGGAATCGTGGAGGAGCCACACGAATGACGCTGCGTCTTGGATTCATCGCTGCGCTGATGCTGGGCGCCGTCGGCTGCAAGGGGAAGATGCCGGACCTCATCCCGCTCGGTGATCAACCGACCGAGACGCCCGCGCCGAACCCGTCGGGCGGCATCGTGGTCAACGCCATCATGGCCTGCGAGGATCTCCCCACGTGCGACCGTGAATGCGACGCCGGCGCGTCCGATCGCTGCCGGCGCATGGCGGTCAGCTACTTCTCCGGGATCAACGCCGACAAGGACGAGACCCACGCCACCGGACTCTTCGTGAAGGCCTGCGACATGGGCAACGCGTCGGCCTGCCTGTCCGAGGGGCAGATGTACGAGTACCACCACGGGGTGGCGAAGGACGACGCGCGCGCCGCCAAGGCGTACCGCAGCTCCTGCGATCTCGGCATGGCCGCCGGCTGCGTCAACTACGGGATCATGCTGGAGAATGGCCGTGGCGTTCCCCAGGATCTCGCCGCCGCCCGGGCGCTGTACGAGAGCGGTTGCGCGCAAGGCGGCAAGCAGTCGTGCTCCTACAAGGACGCGCTCGACGCGCGCATCGCCGCCGACGCCGGGCTCAGCCCCACGCCCTGATGCGCGCCTGAACGACCGTCATCCTCGGGGTTTCACCCTTGCCCGCCAGGCAAGGCGTCTGGATGATGGGAGTGGTGAGATCGGGGGCACCGCCGACGGCTCTGTATCCGGGCGATCAGCTGGATCGCTACGAGCTCCTTTGCCCGCTGGCACGAGGTGGGATGGCGGCGGTGTGGCTCGCGCGGCTGCACGGCAAGCACGGCTTCCAGAAGCTGTTCGCGGTGAAGTTCATCCTCCCGCAGTACGCCGAGGACGTGCGCTTCCAGCGGATGTTCCTCGACGAGGCGCGCATCGCCTCGGGGATCTCGCACCCCTTCGTCGCCAACATCCTCGATCTCGGCGAGGAGCGCGGCATCCTCTATATCGTCATGGACTGGATCGACGGCGACTCGCTGTCGCGTCTGATCTCGTCGGTGGCGCGCACGAAGCAGCGCATCCCGGCGAACATCGCGGTGCGCATCGCCGCCGACGTGGCCGGCGCGCTCCACGCGGCGCACGAGCTGCACGACAGCGAGGGGCGCTCGCTCGGCGTCGTGCACCGAGACGTCTCGCCGTCGAACGTCATCCTGACGACCAAGGGGTCGCCCAGGGTGATCGACTTCGGCATCGCGAAGGCGGTGGTCCGGCTCACGCAGGAGACCGGCGCCGGGTTGATGAAGGGGAAGGTCATGTACATGGCCCCCGAGCAAGCGATGGGTAAGCCGGTCGACCGGCGCGCGGACGTGTGGGCGGTGGCCGCGGTGCTGCACACGTTGCTCGCCGGGGAT
>JAMFST010000715.1 GCA_026225435.1 Labilithrix luteola | reverse complement strand
GTGAAACCTCCAGGCGACGAAGGCCTGCGCCGAGCCCGTCAGCAGGCTCGTCGCGTAGACCGACCCGCGCCCTAAGGTGCCCCCCATGAGCGAGCGAATGCGCCTGGAAGGTCTGACCCTCACGGTGGAGAGCGTCGAACGCTCGCTGGCGTTCTACTGCGACAAGCTCGGCCTCAAGGCTGAATGGCGCGCGCTCCCCGCCTTCGCCATGATCCGCCACGGCGCGGGGACCATCGGGCTGCTCGCGTTCGCGGAGGCTTCGAAAGAGGGCGCGACCGAGTCCACGCCGGCGCAGAAGAGCGCCATCCACGTGGAGTTCAGCACCGACGATCTCGACGGGCTGTACGAGGAGCTGAAGGGCAAAGGGGTGGTCTTCCACCAGCCGCCGCACGACGAGCCGTGGGAGCGCTCGATGACCGCCTACGATCCCGACGGCTACGCCGTGGAGTTCGCGCAAGGCAAGCGGGGGCAAAAACCGAAGACATGACGGGCACCCACCGCCTGATCTGGCGAGGGGGCGGCATGCTACACGCGTGCGGGTGAGCGACTCGCCGATCCAGTTCCCGCCCGAGCTCCCCATCTCGGATCGGGTGAAGGACATCGCGGTCGCCATCGACGCGCACCCGGTGATCATCGTCGCCGGCGCGACGGGCTCGGGCAAGACGACGCAGCTCCCCAAGATCGCGCTCGCCATGGGGCGCGGGCTGGAGAAGCAGATCGGCGTCACCCAGCCGCGTCGCCTCGCCGCCACCAGCGTGGCCGCGCGCGTGGCCAGTGAGCTCGGCTCGCCGCTCGGCACCGACGTCGGCTACCAGGTCCGCTTCGACGATCGCACCTCGCCCTCCACCTACGTGAAGTTCATGACCGACGGGATCCTCCTGGCGGAGATCCACGGCGACCCGCTGCTGCATCGCTACGACACGATCATCATCGACGAGGCGCACGAGCGCAGCCTGACGATCGATTTCCTCCTCGGCTGGGTGAAGCGCATCCTCCCGCAGCGGCCGGACCTCAAGGTCATCGTCAGCTCGGCCACCCTCGAGACCGAGCGCTTCTCCGCCTTCTTCGACGGCGCGCCGGTGATCGAGGTCGAAGGGCGCACCTACCCGGTCGACGTGCTCTACGAGCCTCCGGCGAGCGAGGTCGATCTGCCCGAGGCGGTGGCCGACGCGGTGGTCAACGTCACCACCCTCGACCCCGACGGCGACATCCTCGTCTTCCTCCCCGGCGAGCGCGAGATCCGCGACACCGAGGCGGAGCTGCTCCGTCGCAACCTGCGCCACACGGTGATCCAGCCGCTCTACGCGCGCCTCTCGGCCGGTGAGCAGGCGCGCGTCTTCACCCGCCTGGCCGACCGGCGCGTCATCCTCGCGACCAACGTGGCGGAGACCTCGGTGACCATCCCGGGCATCGTCTACGTCGTCGACACCGGCGTCGCCCGCCTCTCGCGCTACGACGGGCGATCGGGGACGACGCGGCTGCAGATCGAGGCGATCAGCAAGGCGAGCGCGGACCAGCGCAAGGGGCGCTGCGGGCGCGTGCGCTCCGGCGTCTGTGTACGCTTGTACGACGAGATCAGCTGGGCCTCGCGCCCCGACTTCACCGATCCGGAGATCATGCGCACCGGCCTGGCCGGCGTCATCTTGTGCATGAAGCCGCTCGGCCTGGGCGACGTCTTGGACTTCCCCTTCCTCGATCCGCAGCAGTCGCGCGCCATCACCGAGGGGT
>JAMFST010000714.1 GCA_026225435.1 Labilithrix luteola | reverse complement strand
TCGTGCACGTCTCCGCCGTGGTAGCGCGCGCCGTGCTCGCCGAAGGCCTCGCCGTGATCGGCGGTGACCAACACGATGGCGCCCGGTCGCGCGCTCCGCATGGTGCGCACCAGAGCGCCGACCGCGGCGTCGGCGGTGGCGATCTCGCTGTCGTAGCGGTCCACGTCGGTCGGCGCCGCCGGATCGCCGAAGGGGTGCTCCGGATGAAAGACGTACGGCTCGTGCGGCTCGAAGAGATGCACCCAGACGAAGAGCGGCCGCACGCGGTCACCGTTCCTGACGCCCTCCGTGGCCAGGTAGCTCGCGAGCTCGGCGCTCCGCAGCCCCGCGTCCTTGAACTCCACCCGCCGGTACTCGAAGTCGAGCCCGCGCGCGGCGAAGTCGACGAAGCGCTCCTCGTCGACGAAGAACACCGCCGGCGGATAGAAGGCGGCGGTGCGGTAGTCGTAGCGGCGCATCGCCTGCGCCCAGGTCTCCGAGTCCTCGCCGATCCCCATCGCGAGCAGCGGCCGCATGTACTTGCCGGTCATCATCGAGGTGATCGAGTACGAGGTGTGCGGCGTCGGACAGTACGCCTCGCGGAAGACGGTCCCCTGCCCGGCTAGCGCGTCGAGCTCCGGCGTCGTCTTGCGCGCGTAGCCGTAGCCGGAGACGTGGTCGGCGCGCAGCGCGTCGATGGTGACGAGCAGCAGATCGTGCCCCGACCAGTCGAGCGCACGCGGGATCTCGCCGGGCGGCGGCGTCGCCTCCGCTCCGTGAGGATCTTCGTCGAGCGGCCGCGGCGGCGCGATGAGCGCGGCGACCTCGACGACGCGCCCGAGGACCGGACCGTGATCGAGCGCGACGAAGCGCACGTTGTCCGCCGCAGCCAGCGTGCGTGCGAGCCCCGGCACCAGCGCGAGACCGCCGAGCGTGAGCACGAAGCAGAGGGCGAGCACGGCGCGGGTCGGCCGCGAGCCGCTGTCCACCAGCGGCGCCAGCACGAGCGCAGCGGCCGCCAGCGTCGCCAGGAAGAGCGCCAGGTGCGCCGCCGGATAGAGGTGCGCGTACGCGTGCCCGTCGAGCCACCAGGCGACGAAGGTGAGCCCCACCGCCACCAGGGACGCGAGCCACGGCTGCCGCCTACCGGCCGCGAGAGATGGAGCCACCACCCAGCGCGCGACGACCCACCCGAGCGCCGCCGCCGCGAGCACGAAGAGCACGCGCAGCGGCAGCGACGCGAAGTGCCGCCCTCCGCTGACGCCGTAGCCGAGGCCACCGGCGATCACCGCGAGCGCGGGCTCCAGCAGCCGCGGCCACCGGCGCGCGGACTCCGCCCCGGCCGCGAAGAGCGGCACGAGAGGCAGCAGCAACAGGACTGCCAGCGGCGTCAACGTGCGGCGAACCGTCGACACCTCCCAGGCGCCGGCGAAGGCCAGCTGCGCGGCGAGGAGCACGTACGCCTGCTCGGCGAGGACGAGCAGCGTCCAGGCAGCGATCACCGCTCCAGCGCGGGTCAGGAAGCGCACGGCGCGCTTCTAGCGCAATTCCCGATGGCGCTGAACGCGCCATCGAGAATCCCGCGCTAACTTTCTCGTGGGTCGCTGCGCTCTCTGGCGTTCAACGCCAGAGAGCTTCGCGATAGCGCAATCGCCAACCTCGGGCTATCGGCAGCCGTTGGCCTGACCGTCGGAGTCCGGGGCGCAAGTCAGACCCGCATTTTTACAACTGTAGGTCACCGGCTGGCCCCGCACGCACATCGACAGGTTGCCGCTCGCGTCGCACACGTTCACGTTGGCGTCGAAGGCGGTGCAGGTGGCGCCGGCGAGCGCGCAGTAGGCGAAGGACTGCAGCTGCGTGCAGGTCGCGCCGAGCTCGCTGCAGTTGATGAGGTTGATCGAGTCCTGCGTGCAGACCTGCACGGTGTTGTCGAAGTCGCTGGGGCACGACGCGAGCGGGCTGCCGGTGCCGCAGCCGTCCCCTTCGACCGAGCCGACGAAGCAGTCGCTGTTGAACCCCATGGGCCGACAGGTCTGTCCGTAGATCGCGCAGTCGAGCCCGTAGTAGCCGTAGTCGCCGCCGTCCTCGCCGGTGTCGCAGCCGGTGAGGACCGTCCCGTTGCAGCCGAACATGCTGTCCGCGCAGGTGGGGCTGGTGATGCAGTCTCCGACCTCGTTGGAGCAGAACGACGCATCGGGGAACCCGGTGCTCCCGCAGTGGAACACCAGACCGCCGTCGAGCTGGTTGCAGTCGAGGAGATCGTTCCCGTTGCAGCTGTCGATCGACAGGTTGCCCGCGTCGTCGAGGCAGCGCGGATCCCCCGGAGCGACCACCTCGTAGGGGAAGCAAGCCAGCTGGGCGTTGCAGCTGGTGGCGCCGAGCACGCAGGAGAGCAGCTTCTGCTGCGCCGGGAGGAAGGTCGCGACCTCGGGCGGCAGCGGCCCGGAGAAGGTGTCCACGCAGTTGGAGAAGTTGCCGTCCTGGAAGGCGATGCCCGTCGAGTAGCGCAACGTCGCCGACAGCCCGGAGCAATCGAACATCCGCGAGCAGAGTTTCACCGCGTCGTCGACCGAGAGGTACGAGGGGAAGCCGGACAGATCGACGCCCCCTTCGGCGTCCAGGCTGGCGTCGCCGCCGCCGTCGTTCCCGGGCGGATTCACCACGGTGGTCGCGTCGTCGCCGGCCGCCGGGCCGCCGTCCCCTTCGCTCGCTACCAGCCCGTTGAAGGTGAGGCACTCGGTCAGACCGGCCAGCGAGCAGGCCGCGACGAGCGCCGCGCCGAGGACTTTGGCGGGGCGGTGCACCGGATCAGTCCGCGTCGGCGCCGGCGTCCACCGTCGGTGCGCAGTAAGCGTTCAATCCGATGGTGGACGGCGTCACGCAGTGCGCGCCGAACTGGGTGCAGTCGACCATGCTCTCGACGCCGCCGACGCAGACCGAGATCATGTCGCCGGTGCAGACGTTGATCCCCGCGCTCGACGGGTTGCAGGCGGCTCCGGGCGGGACGCAGGAGAAGCTGGTGGCGCCGGCCACACATTTTTCGCCGAGCGCGTTGCAGTCGAGGACGGTGACGACGCCGCCGGAGCAGACGCTGACCCGCCCCTTCGCGTCGCAGCTCGTCTTGTCGAAGCTGCAGTCCGCCTGGACCTCGCCCGGAGCCTGGAAGCACTCGGCGTACTGGTCTCCGGCGTCGTCGGTCTCGATGTCGCAGTAGTCGCCGTTGATCGAACAGTCGTACTGCGCGTGGCCGCCGATGTCGGTGCAGTAGTCCTCGACCGTGGCCGTGGTGCAGCTCTCGAACGGCGGGCAGCTGTCGTCCTTGACGCACTCAACGCCCGCGTCCCCCTTGGAGAGGCACTCGCTGCCGAGATAGGTCGCGTTGGCGCAGTGGAAGATGGCCCCGTCGTCGCAAAGCGTCTCGTCGTTGCCGCTGCAGAACTCCCCTTCCGGGCTCGCCGTGCAGCGCGGATCGTTGTCGTCGAGATCCTCGTACGACAGGCAGGCCTTCGCCTCGAGGCAGGTGGTCGCGTCGATGACGCAGCCGAGGAGGAGCGACTGCAGCGCGATGCCCGGGCGGCCAGGGGGCAGCGGTCCGGAGAGCGCGTCGACGCAGGCGGAGTAGTTCGTGGTCTCGGTCCCGTACACCGGGACGCCCATCGTGTCCTCGACCGACTCGCTGAGAAGCGAGCACGTCTGGAAGCGCGTGCACAGCTTCGCCGCGGCGGCGATGGTCAAGTAGGTGGGCGGTGCCCCGGAGTCGGCCGCGGCGTCGCTGGCGTCGGGGGCAGCATCCGGCGTGGTGGCGTCGAAGTCCGCGTCGTCGTCCCCGGTGCCGGAGTCCTTCGTGGCCGCAGGCGGGCCGTCATCGCCCGCGCTCAACCCGTTGAAGGTGGTGCAGGCAGCGACGCCGCCGACTGTGACGATGGAGAGGAGGAAGAAAGTTCGGATGGGCGTCATGGGCCCGCGCTATTGCGGCTTGGTATCGTAAGGATTCGTGTGCAGATCGTCCGGGTTGACGCGCGGGCGATGGTACCCGCCATTGCCGGCATTGCCACCGTTACCGGTGGTCACGTGGGTCGTCGCGGTGCCGCGGCTGGTCACCAGCTGCACGTCGGCCGCCTCGCCGGCGTTCACGGTGCCGTGGGCGACCGAGCCTCCGGCGAGCGCTGCGTCGATCATGAGCACCCCTTCCCAGGGGGCCACGACGATGCGCGCGTGATTCCCCTCGATCTCCACGCGCCGCACGCCGACGGCGCGGACGGTGACGATGGGGGTATCGGCGGTGAGCTCCAGCTCGACCCCTTCGACGGGCGGCAGGTTGCCACCGTGACCGGCGTTCCCCGCGGCCACCGCGGTGGTGGGGACCTGCGGGATCGTCGGATTGGTC
>JAMFST010000713.1 GCA_026225435.1 Labilithrix luteola | reverse complement strand
GTACGTCTCATGAGCGCCTCGCAGAATCCGCCGGGGGGTCGCCCGAGCGCGGCCTTCGTGACGGCGACGCACGCGCTGCTCTTCGCCTCCGATCCGGTTCGCTGCGATGCCTGCGGGGCCGACCTCTCCGAGCCGGAGCCGGACACCGGCTTCGGCGTGCGCGGCAGCGGTCTGTACATGTGGACACGCGGCGAGGAGCTCCGCTGCGAGGAGCCGCCGCTGTGCGCCGACTGCGCCGCGGCCATCGGCCTGTCCGCGCTCGCGCGCTGGGAAATCGAAGAAGAAGAAGGCTGACCGCGCTACTGCAGCTTCGCCGGAGGCGGCGGATCTTCGGGGAACGGCGCCGGCGGCCTTCGCTCCAGGTGCTCGAGGCACAACGCGCGCACCGGCGCCGGCACGTGGGTCGACTGCGCCACCAGCCGCAGCTCCTGGCGCACGAGCAGGCCGATGATCGGCGAGGCGAGCTCGCTCGGCAGATCCGGGTGCAGGAGCAGCGAGAGCCGGACCCTCGTGCGCCGCACCCACTTGGGCGAGCGAGCGATGGCCGTGAGGATGTCCGCGCGTGACGGCCGCTTCGACACCAGGCGGACGACGTCGTCCTCGGTGAGCCGCGGGTTCGCCAGCAGCTTGCGGATCACCTCGGGGTGCGGGTCGCGCACCAGCTTCTCCACCGTCTCGCGATCCGGCCGCCGCGCCAGCGACTTGCGCTCCCCCAGCGTCAACGTCCGCCCGCGACCGTAGTCGGGCACCTGCTCGTCGTCTGGATTGGCCGGCGAGGCCGAGCGGGTCGGGGTCACCGACGTGAGCGAGACGATCGGAGTCGCACGAACCAGGCGACCAAGTGCGAGAAGTGAGTGTCCCGCCGCCTCCTCGCGCAGCCGCTGCACCGTGGCCGTCACCCGCTCGTCGAGGAGCGCGTTGGCCAGCGGCACCAGCACCTCGCGCGCCATCGGCTCGGCCATCTCCCCGCGACGAGCGAGCGCGTCCAGGGCGGGAGCCAGCTCGTCCACGGGCGCCTCGCGCAGCACGTTCACGAACGCCGAGACGCGCAGATCCGGATCGGCGAAGCCGAGCGTGGAGCGCACCAGTCGGTCGGCAAACAGCTCGGCGGCCTCCATCGGGAAGAAGCGTACCTCTTGCGACTGGATTGTCGCGACGCACATTGTCACTTCACGACGGGACACCCCCCGGCGCTACGATACCCAGACCCGCGATGCCGGAAGATCCCAAGACCAAGCCGAACCACGGTGAAGAGACCGACGTCAAAGAACGACCGAAGGTCGAGCAACCGCGCCTGTACAAGGTCATCTTCCATAACGACGACTACACGACGATGGAGTTCGTGATGGAGGCGCTCCGTCAGTTCTTCAAGAAGAGCGAGAGCGAGGCCTTCCACATCATGATCACGGTCCACAAGAAGGGCAGCGCCGTGGCCGCTCGCTACACCCGCGACGTGGCCGAGACGAAGGTGCAGGACGTCATGGAGCACGCGCGCGAAGCCGGCATGCCGCTCCTCGTTACATGCGAGCCCGACTGAGAGGCCGACGATGAATCGCCGGAAAGCCCGCAAATCGTCGGTCGGGGGT
>JAMFST010000712.1 GCA_026225435.1 Labilithrix luteola | reverse complement strand
CGACCTGCTCGGCTTCGGGCTCGTCTTGCCGTTCCTCGCGGAAGAAGCGGTGACGAACTTCGCCACCCGCGCCTCGGTCGCCACGCTGCTCGCGTCGGTCTACTCGCTGATGCAGTTCCTCTTCGTGCCCGTGTGGGGACGCCTCTCCGATCGCATCGGCCGCCGCCCGGTGCTCCTCTGGTCGGTCGCCGCCACCGCCGTCGGCATGAGCGGCCTGGGGATGGCGCTGGTCTTCGGCAGCAGTGTCGGCTGGCTCTTCGCCGCGCGCATCTTCAGCGGAATCGCCACGGCCAACCTGGGGACCGCCAGCGCGTACATCGCCGACGTCACCAAGCCGGAGGACCGCGCCAAGGGGATGGGGCTCATCGGCATGGCCTTCGGGCTCGGCTTCATCTTCGGACCGGCCATCGGCGGCCTGCTCGCCGACATCCCGATTCACGGGCGCAACGGCGCCTTCCCCTGCTTCGTCGCCGCGGGGCTCAGCGTCATCAACATGATCTGGGTCGCGCTAGGCCTCGGCGAGTCGCTCCCGGCGGAGAAGCGCGCAAGCGGGGAGGTAGCCAAGCGGAGGCTCTCGCCGCTCGACCTCGCCGCCACCCGTCGCACGCTGGCGCTGCCGGCGATCGGGCGGGTCATCCTGGTGAACTTCATCGTCATCCTCTCGTTCACCAACCTCGATCAGACGTTCCGCCTCTTCAACGCGCAGCTCTTCGGGATGGACCGCAAGGCCACCGGGCTGGTGCTGGCGCTCATCGGCGTCGTCGCCGCGCTCACCCAGGGGGGGCTGGTTCGTCCGCTGTCGAAGCGGCTGCCCGACGTGAGCTTGATGCGCTTCGGGGTCGCCGCGCAGATCGTCGCCTTCGCCGGGCTGGCGGCGTCACCTTCGCTGGGGAAGTGGGCGCTCTACGTGTTCGGCTCGGTGCTCGCGGTCGGCAACGGGTTCACCCAGCCGACGACGTCGTCGTACGTGAGCAAGCGCGCGCCAGCGGGTGAGCAAGGCGCGACGCTGGGCGTGAACCAGTCGTTCGCCAGCCTGGGGCGCATGTTCGGGCCGGCGTTCGGCGGGTACCTGTACGACTACTTCAACCCGACGGCGCCGTACGTGGCCGCGGCGGTCGGCATGGTGCTCGCGCTGATCGTGGCGCTGACCTTGCCGAAGAATCCGGAAGGCGCGACCGAGCCGGCGTCGGTCGTGGCGCGTCGGCCGATCGTCGCCGAGGGGGAAGCACCGTGACCGAGGCCGAGAACGACGCGGCGATCGACGCGGTCGGGAGCACCGCGCTCCTCGTCGCGGCGATGCGCGCCGCCGAGACCGATCGCGCCGATCGCCTCTTCAGCGATCCCTTCGCCCGCGCGCTGGCGGACGAGGAAGGGGCGGCGATGCTCGCCCGGGCGCACGCGCGCGGGTTGCACAAGGTGCCGCTGGTGGAGGTGCGGACGCGGTACCTCGACGACCGCCTGCTCGAGGCGAGCCGCGCGGGCGTCCGGCAGATCGTGCTCCTCGCCGCGGGGATGGACGCACGCGCCTACCGGCTCGACTGGCCGACGACGCCCGGGCCGACGCGACTCTACGAGATCGATCGCGAACCGGTGCTCGCCTGGAAGAGCGCGCGCTTGCAGACCAGCCTGCCGCGCTGCGTGCGCGTTGCGCTGCCGGGCGATATCGCCGGCGACTGGCCGACGGCGCTGGTCGGCTCTGGGTTCCGCCCCGAGGAGCCGACCGCCTGGGTGGTCGAGGGGCTGCTCGTGTACATCGAGGAGGCCGACGTCCACGCCTTGCTCGCGCGGGTGAACGAGCTGTCGGCGCCCGGCAGCCACCTGCTCTTCGACGTCCCCGGTCGCGCGCTCTTCGAGTCGACCACCTCGGCGCCAGCGGTGGCAGCCATGGCGGCGCGCGGCTCCCCCTGGCGCTTCGGCACCGACGCGCCGGCGGAGCTGGTGACCGCGCTCGGCTGGACCGCGACCGTCACCCTCCCGGCCGACTACGCTGCACCGTTCGAGCGCTGGCCGCAGTCGAGCAGCCCCGGAGCTGCACCCCGCAAGCTCGCGCACAGCTTCTTCGTCGCCGCGACCAAGGGCTAGCTCGTATGAGGTAGCGCGAGGATCCAGATGTCGTACAGCGCGTGCGCCCACACCGCCGCTGCGAAGCCGCGCGTCAGGTAGATGATCGTCAGCGCCACGCCGAGGAGCAGGCGGAAGACGAAGCTCGGCAGCTCGAACGGATCGCCCAGCGCACCGATGTAGTGCACGCCGCTGAAGATGGCCGCGCAGACGAGGCCCCAGCCCATCACGAGGGCGAAGGCGCGCAGGCTGAAGCCCCGCTGCACGGTGGTCCCGGTGAGCCCGACCCGCTGCCGGGCGAAGAGCGCCACCAGGAGCTTGGCGCCGAGGCCGAAGAGGATCACGCGGAAGGTGAGCTCCTCGTAGAAGCCCGCCCCCATCGACATGATGCTACCGACCAGCGGGCCGCTCTCGGCGATGGCGCTGCTGTTGTTCGTCGCCGCGAAGATCTGGCCGACGAGGTACGAGGGCCCGAGCGCCATGAGCGTGGCGTAGACCGCCCCCTCGATGGCGATCTGGAGGAACTTCTTCGGCCGGAAGGCCTGGCCGCGGCCAGCGAGGGCGAAGATTCCGGCGAAGATGACCCCGATGCAGGCGGTCTCGGCGAGGTAGATCGGCACCTCGCCATGGGCGAGCGCGAGCAGCTCGCCGGTGACCAGATCCGTCCCGTTGCGCACCTTGAGGAAGACGACCCCCAGGTGGTAGCCGAGGAAGATCGGCAACGTCAGGCCGAGGTCGACCCAGGCGCCTGGCTTGTCGCGCAGGCGCGCGTCGGTGACGGCGGTCGCGCTGCTCATAAATGCCGCCTCATGACTGGCTCAACACGCCGACGCGCGGGTTCAGTTCCCGCTCGGACGGAGCCGGTAGACGATGGCGACGACCACGATTCCCCACAACATCAAATTCAGCACGAACGGCACGTCGCGCAACATTTCTTGCGTCGGAGACTCGCTGCGGGTGCCGCGGCCGCCGCGACCGCTGACCAGCATGAGGAAGCGGAAGATGCCGAAGGCGGTGAACGGCGTGGTCAGCCAGAGCACGTGCGAGTTGAAGGCGGCCTGCGTCGCCGGGTCGAGCGTGTAGGCCAGGTACGTCAGCCAGGTGGCCGCGCCGGTGAGCCCGAGCGCCACGTTGAGCGAGGTCGCGGTGTACGCCTCGAGCGCCGCGCGCTGCTTGCCCGCGTTCTCCCCCGCGAGCTCGTGCCGGCGCTTGCCGAAGCCGAGGAAGAGCGCGAGGAACGCCGTGCAGGCGAGCATGTACCAGCTGACGTGCACGCTGGTGGCGAAGCCGCCGGCGATGACGCGGAGCACGAAGCCGAAGGCGATGAGGCCGACGTCGAGGAAGGCGACCTTCTTCAGCTTGAAGGTGTAGGCCAGGTTCTCGACGAAGTAGGTGAGCGCGACGAAGCCGAAGCGGTAGTCGAGGAGGAAGGCGATCCCGAGCGAGATGGCGACCAGCGCGGTGGCCATGCCGCGGGCGACCGACTCCGGCACCTCGCCGCTGGCGATCGGGCGGAAGCGCTTCACCGGGTGCACGCGATCGGCGGCGACGTCGGCGAGATCGTTGATGGTGTAGACCGCGCCGGCGAGCAGGCAGAACACCGCGGTGGCCGCGAGCGCGCGCCCGGTGACGTCGAGGTTGAGCGCGGTGATGTTGTTCGGGCCGGTGACGAACAGATCCTTGTGGAAGAACATCGGCGCCAGGACGAAGGCGTTCTTCACCCACTGGTGCGGGCGGACCGTCTTGAGCAGGCCGGCGCTCATGCTGCGACGCGCGTGCCCTTCGTCCGGGCTCGGCGGCGCGCCACCGATCACCGGAATGGACGGCAGCGACGGGGAGGACGAGGCCGCGGGCGGCGCGACGGCTAGCTCTTCGGAGCGGACGATTCTCGGCATCTTCGTCATCGAGTGTACCCTACCGCCGCATGCGATTGCGCCTTCTGCTCCTCGCCACCTCAGCGGTGCTCGCCGGACCGCTGGCAGACGCCATCGCCCACGCCGCCCCGGCCCAGGCCGGCTCCAGTGACCGGTTGACCCGGATCGACCGCGCCGAGCGCGATGTGGTCTCCGGCGACCCGGCCATGGCCTACGCCCGGCTGCGCGAGCTCTGGGCCGAATGGGACACCGGCGACCCCGCGCCGGTCGAGGACGCGCTGGTCCAGGTGACCCGCGAGCCGCACGCGACCGCCGCGGTGAAGGCCTACGCCGGCTTGTTGCGCGCCTACGCCCGCCGCCGCCGTGGCGACTACGAAGGGGCGCGCGCCCAGGTCGCGTCGCTCGCCTACGTGGGCCGCTGGCTCATCGCCGGCCCCTTCGACAACGAGGGGAAGGCGGGGCTCGACAAGGTCTACGGGCCGGAGACGGATCTCGGCCAGGCGCTCGATCTCGCCACGCGCTACGACGGCAAGGAGCGGCCGGTCTCGTTCCGCCTCGCCCCGGGCAGCTCACCGTTCGGCTGGGTGGACCTGGGCACGATGGTGCGCCCGGCCGAGAAGGGGTGCGTCTACGCGTCGACCTTCGTGCGCGACGCCAAGCTGCAAGGCGAGGCCACGCGCAAGGCGGAGGTGTGGATCGGCGTCGCCGGCGCGATGAAGCTGTTCTGGAACGGGCACGAGCTGGCCAAGGACGACCACTACCGCGACCTCGACGCCGATCGCGAGGGGGTGCCCGTCACGGTGAGCGCCGGCTGGAACCGGCTCACCCTGAAGACCTGCGGTGACGAGGCCGCGCCGCTGTTCACCCTGCGGCTGGCCGCTCCCGGTGGCGCGCCCGATCCGTCGCTGGAGGTGGAAGCCGACGTGTCGCATGCGCGCGAGGCGGCGGCGCAGACGTTCAAGAAGCACGCGGGTGACGCGCTTCACCCCGGGGCGCTGGCCGGGCCCTTGCCGACGTTCGCGGCACACGCGACCTCTCGCGATGCTCGCTGGCTCGAGGCGTACGCGCGGTACCTGGTGACCACGCAGGGGGACGACTCCGCGCTGCACGAGGCGCGGGACTTCGCGCGGCGCGCGGCCGAGGCGTCACCGACGGCCGAGCGGGACCTGCTCGCGGGCGAGCTGGCCGAGGGGCGCAACCAGGGGGCGGTGTGGATCGAGCGCGCCGCGGCCCAGGTGGCCAGAGGAAACGCATCGGCCGACGCGGCGGGACGGGTCCTGCTGGCGCGCGCGGCGCATGCGCGAGCGGGGATCGAGCGCGGCGACGCGGTGCACCTGTACGAGGAGGCGCTCGCGCGTGATCCCGACGACGTGGTGGCGAACGTTGCCCGGGCGCAGCTCTTCGCCGACGCCGGGTTGAAGGAGACCGCGGCGGCGCGCCTGCAGGCGGCGCTCGCGCGCAACCCGCGCTCGGCGGCGCTGCTGCGGGCGACGTCCGACGCGCTGGGCGATCTCGACCGCGTGAGCGAGGCGGCCGCCATCGACGAACGGCTCGAGGAGGTGCGCGCGGACACGCCGGAGCTGGCGCACGCGCACGTGGACCTGGCGGTGGCGCGGCGCGATTTCCCCGCGGCGCTGCGCTGGAGCGATCGGCTGAACGCGTCGCTGCCGGACAATCCGTCCAGCCTGTCCTTCGCCGCCCACGTGCACGAGCTGGCCGGCGATCGCCCGGCGGCGGTGACGAGCTACAAGCGGATCCTCGAGCTGGCGCCGGAGGACACCGCGGCGATGCGCTCGCTGGCCGATCTGTACGCGCTCTCCGGGCGCACCGACGAGCAGCTCGCGCTGTTGCGCCGGGTGCTGGAGATCACCCCGCAGGACAAGGACGTGCGCGAGTACGTGGCGCACGCCGGCCCGGCCAAGCCGCGCGCCGACGAGGCCTACGCCCGCCCGGCGAGCGAGTTCCTGAAACACCGGAAGGAGCTGGCCAACGGGCGCAACAAGCGCACCTTCGTCGACCTGCAGGTGACGACGGTGTTCCCCAACGGCCTCGCCAGCCGGTTCCACCAGCTCGTCTTCCAGCCGCTCACCGAGTCGGCCGCCGAGGACGCGCGCCAGTACGCCTTCGCCTTCGAGGCGGACGACGAGGCGGTGCAGCTGCGCGGCGCGCGCGTCTACCACGAGAACGGCCAGATCGACGAGGCGGCCGAGACCGGCGAGGTACCCGCCGACGACCCGGCCATCGCCACGTACACCAGCCAGCGTGGCTACGTGGTGCGCTTCCCCCGCGTGTCGCCCGGCGACGTCGTCGAGCTCTTGTACCGCGTGGAGGATGTCGCCCCGCGCAACGCCTTCGCCGACTACTTCGGCGAGGTCGCCTACATGCAGAGCGACGAGCCGATCGCCCACGCCGAGTACGATCTCATCACCCCGAAGTCGCGCGCCTTCACCTTCGGCAAGCCGACGGTCCCGGGGCTGGTGGCGACGACGACCGAGGACGCCTCCACCCGCACCTACCGCTTCGTCGCCGACAACGTCCCGCCGCTCGATCCCGAGTCGCACCAGCCGCCGATGGGGGAGAAGCTCGGGCACGTGCACGTCTCGACGTACAAGACCTGGGACGACATGGGCGCCTGGTACTGGGGGCTCGCCAAGGACCAGCTGGTGGTCGACGACGAGGTGCGCCGCCGCGTGCGCGAGGTCACCGCCGGGCTCACGACGGAGCGCGACAAGGTGCGCGCCGTCTACGACTACGTGGTGCAGAAGACGCGCTACGTGGCGCTCGAGTTCGGCATCCACGGCTTCAAGCCGTACCGGGCGTCGCAGATCTTCAGCCGCGGCTTCGGCGACTGCAAGGACAAGGCGACGCTCATCGTGGCCATGCTCAAGGAGCTGAACATCCAGGCGAGCCTGGTCATCGTGCGTACCGGCAACCGCGGCGACTTCGAGTCGTTCCCGGCGAGCCTCGCCATCTTCGACCACGCCATCGCCTACGTTCCGTCGCTCGACCTCTTCCTCGACGGCACCGCCGAGTTCAGCGGCTCGACCGAGCTGCCCGGGATGGACCGCAACGCGCTCGCGCTGGTGGTCAACGAAGGGAAGCCGCGCCTGGTGCATCTGCCGGATCCGCCGGCGAGCGAGAGCGTGACGAAGCGAACGCTGGAAGCAACGCTGGCCGCCGACGGTTCGTCCGAGGTGGACTGGCGTACCCAGGTGACGGGCGTGCGCGCCTCTTCCTACCGGGCCCGGTTCCACGCCGAGTCGACGCGCAAGCAGCGGCTCGAAGAGGAGCTGGGGACCGAGCTCCCCGGGCTGTCGCCCGACGTCATCGAGGCGAACAAGCTCGACGACAACGAGGCGCCCATCGATCTGCACGTGCACGGCAAGGCGCAGCTCACGCGGCAGGAGCCGGGCGTCCACCAGTCGAGCGCCGCGGTCGGTCCGGGCGAGCACCTGGTGCGCGACTACGCGCAGCTCGCCTCGCGCCGTCAGGACCTGCGCCTCGACGCGAAGACCACCCGGGTCGACGCCACCGTCTTCCACCTGCCGGCGGGAGCGCGCGTGATCCGGGCGCCCGACGCCGCCCACGGCGAGAGCCCCTTCGGCAGCTTCTCCGTCGAGGTGGCCAGCGACGGGAGCCCCGGCGACCGCGCCACCGTGCGCGTCACCACCACCGTCACCTTGAGCGCCACGCGCATCTCGGCGGCCGACTACCCCGCCTTCCGCGCCTTCTGCGAGAAGGCCGACCGCGCGCTCGGCCAGCGCCTCACCTACGGATCCAACTGATGCGCGCCTTCAAGAGTATCTATTCCACCGCGCTCGCCGCGGCGCTCGCCGTGGCGCCCGTCGCCGTCAGCTCGGCGACGCTCATGGGCTGCACCGGTCGTCCGCCGGAGACCGCCGCTGGCGCACCGCTCGATCGCTTGCGCGCCGACGCCGACGGCTCGTCGAACGCCGACGTCATCGGGCGCTGGTGCCTCGCCGAGATGCTCGACCCCGGTGGCGAGGCTCCGCGAGCGCGCAAGGCTCGCGAACGGCTGAACGAGAAGGGGCTCTCCGGCGACGGCATGTACGGCCCGCTCGCCCGGGCGATGTGGGACGAGGCGCACGGCGCGCCGAAGAGCGCCGCCGGGAGCTACGTGACCACGTTGCGCGCGGCGCAGGAGAGCACCGATCCCGACGCACCGCTGGTCGCCTGGTTCGCCACGCACCACCTGCTCGGCCTGCGCAACGGCGTGCGCGAGCTGTACGCGCAGCACAAGGAGCTGCTCGAGCCGCTGCTGAACAAGCCGGGGAACCTCGGGTGGCGGGCGCTCGCCGAGCTGTACGAGTGGCGCGCGGCCGAGGCGACCGACCGGATCGCCGAGCCGGATCCGAACGCCGATCCGCGCATCGCCCAGGAGCTCGGCTGCTCGCGCGAGCTGCGCATGGTGGGGCCGTTCGGGCACGGCTCGGCGGTCGATCGCCGCCGCTCCTTCGCGCCCGAGGAGAGCGGTCCCTGGCCGCCGACCTTCGCCCCCGATCCGCTACGGGCGACGGTGCCGCACGAGCTGCCGGTCGAAGGGCGCCGCTGCCTGGTCACCAGCCGCGAGTCGACCGAGCCGGGCGTGTTCTACGCCGAGACGTACTTCGACCTGAAGACGCCGCGCGATCTCGTCGTCTCGATGCAAGGCTCGCTGGCGCTGTGGATCGACGACACCAAGGTGCTCGATCGCGATCTGCGCGAGTGGGGCGTGTGGCAGCGCTTCGGCGTGGCGGTGCACCTCGAGGCGGGCCGTCACCGCGTGCGTGGCCGGCTCCTCGCCGACGCGACCAGCATCCGCCTGGTGGAGCTCGACGGACGACCGGCGCAGATCCACACCGACGTCGACGGCTCGCGCCCGTACTCGCAGGGCGCGCCGCAGGTGCTCGCCGATCCCAACCCGATCGACCGCTACGTGCGCGCCCGCCACGCGCCGTCGGCGTTGACCGCGGTGCTCGCCTCGTACATCGCCCACATCGAGGCGCTCGACGACGTGGCCACGGTGCTCGTCGACCCGTACTCGTCGCCGAAGAACGCGGCGGCGCTCACCCTGGAGGCGGCGGCCGCCTTCAGCCGCGGCGATCCGGCCTTCCCCGACGACGTGCGCGTCAGCACCGAGCGCGCGCTCCACCAGCGGTCGCTCAAGGCGGAGCCGCATCTCTGGTACCCGGCGGTGTGGCTGGCGCTGGACGACGCGGAGCAGCGCGGTCCGCTCGAGGCCGTCGAGCCGCTGCGCAAGCTGGCCGCCGAGTTCCCCGACCAGCCGGAGATCGCCCTCGAGACCGCGGGCATCTACGGGAAGCTCGGCTGGCGAGCGGAGCATGTAACGATGTTACGTTCGCTGGTCGCGCGGTTCCCCGACAACCTGCCGGTCCTGCGCGAGACGCTCTCCGTGCTCGACACCGAGGGGCCGGCTGCCGAGGCGGACGCGCTCGTCCCGCGCATCCGCGCGCTCGATCCCGACGCCGAGGTGGACCTCGATCGCGCCATCGCCCGGCGCGACTGGCCGGCGGTGACCCACGAGCTGCATCGCCTCGGAGCGCGCCACCCGGAGCGCAAGGACCTGGCGGCGCGCATGGCCAACGTCCTCGAGCGCGCGGGGCACCCGGCGGAGGCGGAGAAGGCCTTCGCCCAGGCGCTCGCCCGCACGCCGGAGGACTCGGCGCTGCGCCTCCGTCTCGCCGATCTGGCGTACTCGCGCGGCGACGAGACCGCGCTGCGCAAGTCGCTCGCCGGAGCGCTCGAAGCCGGGGCGCGCGCCGGCGAGCTGCGCGAGGCGATCGATCTCGCCGAGGGGGCGAGCGACCTCGAGCCGTACCGCCTCGACGGGCCGAAGGTCATCGCCGAGTTCAAGGCGTGGGAAGCGCAGCAGCGAGGAAAGAAGAGGCCGGCCAACGCCAGCAAGACGGACAAGAGCGGCAAGAACGACGTCGGCAACATGGGCAACGTGGCCCAGGGCAACGCCGTCCGCATCCTCGACTACTCGGCCATCTGGGTTCACCCGGACGGGTCGAGCGAGATGCTGGAGCACGAGATCCAGCGGATGCAGTCGGAGGAGGCCATCGGGCAAGAGAGCGAGCAGAAGCCCCCGGCCGGCCTCGTGCTGCACCTGCGCGTCATCAAGCCGGACGGCACGGTGCTCGAGCCGGAGCCGGTCGAGGGGAAGCCGACCCTGACCATGCCGCACCTCGAGGTGGGCGACTGCCTCGAGATGGAGCACGTCATCCGCGAGCCGGGCGACGGCGAGAAGGGGAACCGCTACGCCGGCCCGACCTGGTTCTTCCGCGAGGCGGACAAGGGCTACTGGCGGAGCGAGTTCGTCATGCTCACGCCCAAGGAGCGCAAGCTCGACATCGAGACGCGCGGCAAGGTGCCGGTCCCCGAGGTGAAGGAGCGCGGGCCGCTCACCGAGCGTCGCTGGCGGGTGGACGACAGCCCGCCTGCGCCGGAGGAGCCGGACGCCGTACCGGCGACCGAGTTCTTGCCGAGCGTGCGCGTCGGCTGGGGCGTCACCTTGCGTGACCAGGTGGCGCGCCTCCTCGACGTCGCCGTCGACGAGACCCCGCTCGACCCGCGCATCACCAAGATCGCGATCGACATCTCGAAGGGGGCGACCAGCGCCGACGACCGTGTCCGCCGCGTCTACGAGTGGGTCCGTACGAATGTCCAGGATGGGCAGGAGACCGACGGGCGCCGCGTGGTGCTCGGGCGGAGCGGCGCGCGCCAGGCGGCCTTCGAGCACCTCTTGCGCGAGCTGAACATCCCGGTGGACGTGGCCATCGCCAAGAACCGCCTGGCGCTCCCGCCGGTGGGGCCGATGAGCGACGTCGACAGCTACGACACCCTGCTCCTGCGGGTGCGGCTCGACGGCAAGAACGAGGCGAAGAGTGAACGGTGGCTCACCGTGCGCGATCGCTTCCTTCCGTACGGGTACGTGCCGGCGGAGGTTCGCGGCACCGAGGCGCTCCTGCTCCTCCCGGGGACGCCGCGGGTGCAGCTGCCGCGCGACGGGAGCATCGACGGCATCGCCTTCGAGGGGCGGGTCGACCTGAACGAGGACGGCAGCGCGCGCGTCCACCTGGTCGAGCGCTTCCAGGGGAAGATCGGCTCGACCCTGCGCGAGGTGCTCGACAAGGTGAGCGGCCAGCAGCTCAAGCCGTTCGTCGAGCAGCGGCTCCTCGGGCGCAACATGCCCGACGCGCAGCTGCGCGACGTGACCATCGAGGGGCGCGAGGCGCTCGATCAGCCGCTGGTGCTCCGCGCCGAGCTCGATCTCCCCTCGCTCGCCCGGCCGCTGGGCAACGGGCGCTTCGCCCTGCGCTCGCTCTTCCCGGCGCACCTCTCCGCGCTGGCGACGCTCCCCTCGCGCGAGACACCGCTGCTGCTGAGCGCCGCGTCGCACATGGAGACGAAGCTCACCATCGTCCTGCCCAAGACGATGAACCTTCCGGCCTCACTCGACGCGGTCGACCTCATCGACGGCGACCGCGCGACGCGCGTGCACGACCGGGTCGAAGGGCACGCCCTCGTGCTCGATCGAGTGGTCGACATGCCCGCCGGCCGCGTGGCCCCGGGCGCGCCCTACGCCGCCTTCCAGCACTTCACCCAGGCGAGCGACACGGCGCTCGAGCGGGAGATCGTCGTCGGTCACTGAGAGAGGTCGCGCGCCGCCGCTCCGCAGGCTCGCTGGCTGGAGGAAAACTCCGTCCTTTCGCCCGCGGAGGATGGCGTAGCCTAGCGGCCGTGGATTCGCCGGTTCGCGCACGAGGAAACGTCCCCGTCCGTCCGTTCCCCTGGCGCGCGCTCGACGCCACCTCGCGCGCGCACGGCGGGCAGGTGCGCCAGCTCGGGCGCGTGGTGGACGCGCTGGTGGATCTCCCCGCCGCCCGCGCCAGGCTCGAGGCGCTCGTCGGCGAGCCGATCTCGATCCGCCTCCGGAGCCTGGAGACCGACCGTCTCGGCGCCGGCGGCCCTTCGGCCCAGCTGCACATCGCGGTGGTCCTCGCGCCTACGCCGGAGGACGCGGGAGCCGGCGCGGCGGGAGGGCCGACGTTCTCCCTCGACGTCGAGCCGGCCCTCGCGGTGCGGCTCCTCTCCGGGGCCCTCGGGCGGGCGGCGCCGCTCGGCGGACAGCGGCCGGTGGTCCCCTCACCGTTCCGCGCGCCGGAGCCGGAGGTGGCCCAGGCCTTCGCCGCGTTGCTCGTGGCCGCCGCTCGTCACGGCGCGACGCCGCAGCCGCTCACCGTGGTCGCCACGGGCACGGTGCGCTCGCTCCTCGGCTCCCGCGCGACCGAGCCGTCTCTCGCGGCGCTCTACGTGGTCACCGTCGCCGACGACGTCTTCCTCGCGCGGCTGGTGATCCCGCGCTCTCTCCTCGAGCGCGCCGCCATGCCCGGGTTCGATCGCGCGCGCCTGGCGATGCTCGGCGACATGCCGCTGGCGATCCCGCTGGTGGCGTCGGCGTCGACGATCTCGCCCGCGGAGCTGGCCGCGCTCGCCGTCGGCGACGCGTGGATCCCCGGCACCTGGCTGCCGACGTTCGCCACCCCGGGGGGCCCCGCGGGGAAACGCCTCGTCATCACCGGCCCGGTCCTCCTCGCCGCGGCCGCAGCCGAGGAGGCGGCGCGCGCCGAGCTCACGGCTGACGGTCAGCTCGTGCTACGGGGCGAGACCGAGCCGCTGCCGTGGACGGGGTCGACCCCTTACCTGCCGGCCCACAACGCACACTCACCGAGCGACGAGATGAACGACCAGCCGCAGACGCCCGCATCCCTCCTCGATTCGCTCGCCGACGCGCCCGTGGTCGTCCGGGTGGAGATCGGTGTCGCCGAGCTGCGCGCGCGCGAGTGGGCCGAGCTGGCCCCGGGCGATGTCGTCGGTCTCGGGCGTCGCGTCGCCGAACCGGTCATCCTCCGCGTCGCCGGTCGCGAGGTCGCGCGCGGCGAGCTGGTCGATCTCGACGGCGAGGTCGGCGTCCGCATCCTCAGCCGCATGGAGCTCGGCTGATGAAGCGCGTCGCTCTCCTTGCCGCCTCGACGTTGCTCGCCGCCTGCTCGCACGAGACGGCGACCACCACGGTCTCGTCGACGGATGCGGGCGTGGCAACGACCGCCACCGCGGTCGCCACCTCCTCCACCGGACCCGCGAGCAGCGCCGCTCCGACCGCTTCCGGCGCAGCACCGGCGGCCGCCGCCGCGGGGACAGGCAAGGCGCGCACCGTCAATGGCCCGTACCAGGCGACCAAGGGCACCTTCTACATCCCCGACAGCAGCGGCTGGTCCGGCGTGAAGCAGCTGGGCGAGGACGATCCCAGCGGCATCGGCGCGGGGACCCTCTCGCTGCAGATCGGCGCCGACGGCCGGGTCAGCGGGAAGATCACCGGCGCGCTCGGCGACCTCACCGTCGACTGGCTCGATCGCGACGGCGAGCTGACCGCGCAGCTGATGCCCGCGACCGGCGCTCCGATCACCAGTTTCACCGGCACCCTGATCGCCAAGGACGACGGCACCAAGGTCACCGGCACGATGCGCCTGTCGGACGGGATCAACCGCCTGGTTCGCGTGGCCGACGTGAAGCTCGGGGGATGAGCGACAGCTATCTCGACTGGGCGCGCGCGTACGGCGGTCGCTTGCCGTTCGATCTGACGATCAGCGGTATGCCGGCGCCGACCGAGGCCGAGATCGGCCGCCCGGAGCGAGACGACGATCCCGACGCGCGCCCCAGGCTGCGCGCGGCGCTGGCGCACTACCTCGCGCGGCCCGAGGCGGAGATCGTCCCCTCGCTGGGGACCGCGCACGCCCTCTGGCTTGCCTGCGCGGCAACGCTTCGTCCCGGAGACGAGGCGCTCGTCGAGACGCCGGTGTACGAGCCGCTCGTCCTTTCCTGCACCCAGCTGGGCGCGCGCGTGGTCCCGCTTCCGCGCCCGGCGCCGACGTTCGCGCTGGCGATCGACCGGGTGCTCGCCGCGCTCACCCCGCGCACCCGGCT
>JAMFST010000711.1 GCA_026225435.1 Labilithrix luteola | reverse complement strand
CCCACCGCCAGCCACCCAAGCACCGTTCTCATTGCGGATCTCCGCCGTCGCTGCCCGCGCGCATCTTGGCGATCATCTTGTCGACGATCGGACCCATGGGAATTCCTCGCAGATCGCCGATGCTCACCAGGCGGGCGATGCCGCCGAGCTCGAGGTGGGCGTTGGCGAAGCCGTGATCGAAGACGAGGCGCAAGCTGTCCGGATAGCCGAAGGCGAGCGCGGTGCGAATGCGATTCATCCCGGCGTCGGCGTGCTGCGGATCCTCGAGGTCGAGCAGATCGAGCAGGTGGCGCTTGCCGATCTTGATGATCTCGGCGCGTCCGTCGATGGTGCGGTCGGCGGCCGAGATGGCCACCGCGAGGTTCCCGTCGAAGGGCTCGCCGTGCGACGACTGCACGCCGCTCGCGCGAACATGGAGCTCGAGGGTCGACTTGGGCCCCTCCCAGTCGACGCCGCACAGACCGGTGATCGTCCCGCCGCGCACGCCCATCTCGAACTGGCGCAGCGAGATGACGTTCTCGTCGATCTCCAGGTTGCCGACCAGCGGCGAGATGGTGGCGAGCGGCGTCGTCAGCTTGCCGATCGACAGGACGCCGCTGCGCGTGAGGAGCGGGTGCTGGTCGGCGAAGCGCAGCATGGAGAAGCCCGCCCGCCGCTCGGTGCGCTCGAGGGCGACGCCGTCGGGGCCGACCTGCAGAGCGATGGCGACCGGCACCTCGCCGTTGGCGTTCTCGATGGCGACGCCGGCCTTGGGCAGGTTCACCGTCACCGCCTCCCCCTTCACCAGCGAGCGCACCCGGTAGTGGACGAAGTCGGGGGAGATGACGTTCGACTCGACGGCCAGCTTGCCGGTCCCCTTGAAGCGGTCCGGGATGGCCGAGAGGCGCGCGAGATCTTGCGTCAGTGCCGAGGTCAGCGAGAGCGTTCGCCGCCCCTCGCCGAGGTCCACGTTGCCGGAGAGCGCCAGCGTGGTCCCGCCGGCGCCGTTGGCGAGCTTCAGCTCCGACACGTGGATGACGCCGTCCGGGCTGCGCTCGGCGCCGAGCGCGAAGGCGAGGTCACCGAGCGGATACTCCGGAGCCATCGTCTGCTCGACGGCGCGGATGGAGAGGCGCTGTTTGAGCTCGATGTCCGGATCGGCCAGGTTGCCGAGGAAGGCCCCCTCGGACTGGTCGTTGATCCCGTTGACGTCGATGTCGTGGATGCCGACGTCGAGGTGGACCGAGGGGATGGTCAGGTGGCTCACCAGCGTGCGTCGCGGCATCGCCCCGCTCATGTCGCCGTGCCAGGTGACCTCCGGCGTGATCACCGCCGTGTCCCCCTTGGCCCAGTGGAAGTGCTTCACGGCCAGGTCGGCGCTCCCGCGGAGCTCCGCCGTCTGCATCGGATCCGGCGCCATGGCGACCGCTCCGTCGGCGCTCACCGCCGTCACCGCGCCGAGGAGCGAGCCGTGCGCGCCGACGGTGACCTCGAGCTGCGACAGGTCGAACCCCTCGAGCCCGGGCATCTTCGCCGCCAGCGGCGCGAGCGGGGCGAGGCCGCCGAGGTGACCGTCGATCTGGTAGTCGACCGTGCTGCGCGCCGCCGCGAAGGAGAAGGCGCCCGACAGCTTGGTCGCGGCGCGCCCCTCGGTCAGGAGCGTGAACTGCAACGAAGGCGTCAGCCGGTCGAGCGTCACCCCGAGGGTGAGGTGGTCGTCGCTCGCCGGCCCCGCGCCTTCGACGACGAGCTTCGTCGCGCGGAGATCGAGGTCGATCTGCTGGTGTTGCGGTGTCCCCCGCGACTTGAGCGAGAGGTCGAGCGCGCTGGCGGCGACCGGCGCGAAGGCCGGACGGTCCAGGTGCAGCTCCGTCGCCTGCTGCAGACCGGGGGCGCCTGCGAGCCCCGTCACGCGCCCCTGCGACTTCACGGTGAGCGCCATGCGGTCGAGGGGGAGGCTCTTTCCCAGCGCGGGCGACACCAGCGGGCGCAGCTGGCTCAGCGTCTTCATCGCGGCTTGCAGGCGGAAGTCGGCCGCGTCGGCCTCCTTGGTCGCCTCGAGCGCGATCTCCGCGTCGCCCAGCTCGAGCTTCGCCGCGACGACGCCGCGGCTGGCGACGGGGCGCTCGCTGTCCGGTTGTACATCGTGGGCGCGCAGGTCGAGGTGCACCGGCGCGTCCACCATTGGGCGACCGCCGGCGGCCAGCGCGCGCAGACGGGCGGCGCGCAGATCGACCTCGGCTGTGAAGGGCGCGTGTCCGGCCAGCGGAAGGTGGGTCCGCAGCTCCAGGTGGTCGATCTTCGTATCCGCGGCGCCGGCCTTCGCCTCGACCGTGCCCACATCGACGGCGAGCGTGACGTCGCCGGTGGTCGTCAGCGGGGCATCGGGCATCGGGTGGAGCGCGTGCACCTCGAGCGCCGCCTTCGCGTCGTGGAGCGCGACCGACTGCGCACCCGGGCTCGTGCGCGCGACGTCGGCGATCGAGAGGCCGAGGTGACCGTCGATCACACCGTCGTTCGTCTGCGCGCCGTCGAGATCGAGGGTCAGGTCGCCGACCGAGGTGCGCGCGGCCGCCGGTCCCATCTCGGTGCCGCCGAGGGTGAGCGTGCCCTTCGCCGCCATCCCGCTCGCCTCGCGCGGTGTCGCGCGGACGGACAGCTTGCCGTCGCGGATCAGCAGCGGGCCACCCGGCACCTCGACGGCGACGTGGCCGAGGGACGCCTCCACCGCAGCGGAGCCTCCGGTGGACAGGTGCGCCGGGGAGCCGAGCACGAGCGCGTCGACCTGGTAGTGCAGCTGCGCTCGTTCCGCGGTCACCGGCGCCAGACCGGCCGGCAGCCAGCGCAGCAGCCGCGCGCCGTCGACGTCACCGTGCGCCTCGCGGATCGACGGATCGCCCGCGTCGGGCAGGTCGATGGCCGCGTCGAGCGTGGCCGCACCGTCGCCGGCGAGCGTGCGTTCGATCCGCACCTGCGTCATGCCCGCGGAAGGGTCGAAGTGCACTGCCGCCTCGGCGTGCAGCCAGTGATCGGCGGCGACGCTGGCGGCGAAGGTCTGCTCGAGCATGCGCAGATCGAGCGCGGTGGTGACGTCGCTCGAGGTCGCGTCGACGGTGAGGGAGAAGCGGGCACGCGCCGTCTGGGCCGCGGCGCCGGTCGGCTGGCGGGAGAGCGACACCTCCAGCGGCACCGGCGTCGAGCCCAGCCCCGCCTGCAGCTCCCATCCCCTCGTCCCGGCAGGAGCCGGAGCGGCCGACAGCGCGAGCCCGAGGCCGTGAAGCTCGCTGCGATCGAGGACGGCCCCGTGATCCGTCCGCACCAGCGCGAGGTTCACGTCGTCGAGCGTCGCGTGCGCGAGCGGCGGTGCGCTGCCGAGGAAGGACGCTGCCTGGTGCGAGAGCGGCGTCGGCTTCGGGGGCGGCGGCACCGGCGAAGGGAAGAGCAGGTCGAACGAGGTGCGCCCCGCCTCGTCCATCACCACGGTGACGGCGGCTCCGTGCAGCGCGAGATCATCGAGCGGCGGGTGATGACCGAAGAGCAGGTTCCCGACCGACCAGCGCGCCTCGATCCGTTCGACCTGCGCGAGGTCCGGCGCGAAGGCGCGCAGCGCGGCGGGTGAGCTCACCCGGAGGCCGTCGATGCGCGCACCGGAGAGGACGTCGACCCGCGCCGAGCGGTAGTCGATCTCGAGCCCGGCGAGGACGCGCGCACGTTCGACCACATAACGCTTGATCCACGGCTCATCGAGCGAGTGCAGGACGTGCGTGAGCGCGGCCGACATCAGGCTGGCCAGCACGACGAGGACGACGAGGGATCGGCGACTCCACTTCCGCCACGAGACGCGCTGCACGCCGCCGTTCAGTCCGCTGGTCTTCTGCAATTCGTCTGGTCCGACACTGCTAAGAGATCGCGCGCGAACCGTATTCCCGGCCCGAGGCGAAGGCAAGGCGGGGCACCGCGTCGTGTCCGTGCGATGTGCGCTATCGCTAGCTCGACGTTCCGTACACCGCTTCGACGTTGTAGCCGTCCGGGTCGAGGACGTACGCGGCGTAGTAGTCGGGGAAGTAGTGCTCGCGCACGCCCGGCGGCCCGTTGTCGCGCGCGCCGGCGCTCATCGCCGCTTCGTGGAACGCCTTCACCGCCTTGCGGCTCTTCGCGCGGAAGGCGAGGTGCACGGCGGTGCTGTCGGGCTTGCCCTCGCGCAGGAGGAGGTAGCGCTCGTCGCCGTCGCCGAAGCCCTCGAGCGGAGCGTGGCCGGCGTGCCCCGGATAGCTGACGCGCGTGCGCACGCCGAGGGGACGCAGCGCCGCCTCGTAGAAGGCGACGGAGCGGGCGAGATCGCTCACCGTGAGGACGACGTGATCGAACATGCGGCGAGGTCTCCCGTCAGAGCGCCTTCGTCAGCGCCGCCTTCACCGCCGCGGCATCCGCCGACCCCTTGGTCTCGCGCATCACCGCGCCGAGGAGCACGGCGAACAGCTTGGTCTCACCGGCGCGATACCGCCCGACCTCCGCGGCCATCTTCTCGAGCACGCGGCCAACGGCGGCCTCGAGCCCGCCGGCCCCCTGCGCCTTCTCGGCGGCGAGCGTCTTCAGCTCGCCAGCGACGTCCCCGCCATCGGCGACCAGCTTCGCCAGGAGCGCCTTGGCGGCCGACGTGGTGATGGCCCCGCCCTCGACGGCCTCGACGATCTGCGCGAGCCCCGCCGGCGCCAGCGGCAGCGCGCTCCACGAGGCGTCCTTCACGCGGCCGGCGACCTCGTTCAGCAACCACTTGGCGATCGCCTTCGCATGCGGCGGAGCAGCCGCCACGGCCGCCTCGAAGTAGGCGGCGAGATCCGCGTCGCGGCACAGCGTGTCCGCCTCGTCGGCGCCGAGCCCGAGGGCGGTGAGCTTGGTGAAGTGCGCCGCCAACTCCGGATTCTCCGCCAGCATCTTCTCGCGCGCGGTGGCCCGTGCCCGGCGGACCTCCTCGGCGTCCTCGCGCGGGGCGGCCGCCTTCTTCTCGCGCCGCTCGCTGGCCGCCTCGGCCGGCTTGCCCCAGGTGTCCTTGAGACCGATGGTGCGGTTGAACACCGGCGCGCCCGGCTTCGACTCGACCGGGTCGACGAAGAAGTACCCCTGGCGGACGAACTGGTAGTGCGCCCCCGCCTCGGCCTTGACCAGCGCCGGCTCGATGCGCGCGTTCGGCACCTCTCGCAGCGACGCCGCGTTGAGGTGCTGGAGGAAGTCGCCGTCGGCGTCCGGCTGCTCGACGGTGAAGAGGCGATCGTACAGACGCACCGGCGCGGCCACCGAAGCGCGCGCGTCGACCCAGTGGAGCGTCCCGGCGACCTTGCGACCGCCGGGTGCCTCGCCGCCGGCGCTGGCTGCGTCGTAGGTGCAACGCAGGCCGGTGACGGCGCCGTCGCTCCCGCGGAGCACCTCGTCGCAGCGGATCACGTAGGCGCCCATCAGGCGCACCTCGCCCCCCGGCGCCAGGCGCTTCCACCCGGCCGGCGGCTCGAGGGCGAAGTCCTCGCGCTCGATGAACAGCTCGCCGGAGAAGGGGACCTCGCGCGAGCCGCCGCGCGCGGGCTCCGTCGGCCACCAGGGGAGGGACAGCATCTCGGTCTTGCCCGCCGGCCAGTTGGTCACCGTCACGGGGAGCGGATCGATGACTGCGAGCGCCCGCGGCGCGCGCTGCTCGAGGTCGTTGCGGATGGAGAACTCGAGCTTCCCGATGTCGACCAGGCTGTTGTTCTTGGCGACGCCGATGCGGTCGGCAAAATCGCGCAGCGCCTCGGGGGTGACGCCGCGCCGGCGCATCCCGGCGACCGTCGGCATGCGCGGATCGTCCCAGCCGGACACGCGCTTCTCCTGCACCAGCTGCAGCAGCTTGCGCTTGGACATCACCGTGTAGCCGAGCGCCAGGCGGGCGAACTCGTACTGCCGCGGGCGCGGCTCCCACGGGCCGGTGTGGTCGAGCACCCAGTCGTACAGCTCGCGGTTGGACTCGAACTCCAGGGTACAAATGGAGTGGGTGATCCCCTCGAAGGCGTCCTCGAGCGGATGGGCGAAGTCGTACATCGGGTAGATGCACCACGCGTCGCCGGTGCGGTGATGGTGCGCGTGGCGGATGCGGTACAGGAGCGGGTCGCGCATGAGCACGTTGGGGTGGCTCATGTCGATCCTGGCGCGGAGCACCGCCTCGCCGTCCTTCATCTCGCCCGCGCGCATGCGGCCGAGGAGCGTGAGGTTCTCCTCCACGCTGCGGGTGCGGAAGGGGCTATCGACCCCCGGCTTGTCGAAGGAGCCGCGCCCCTCGCGGATCGCCTCCACGGTCTGCGAGTCGACGTAGGCGAGCCCCTCGCGGACCAGCCGTTCGGCCAGCTCGTACATCCGCGCGAAGTAGTCCGAGGCGAAGAACAGGTGGGTGCCCCACTCGCCGCCGAGCCAGCGCACGTCCGCCTGGATCGAGTCGACGTACTGCGTGTCCTCGGTCGTGGGGTTGGTGTCGTCGAAGCGCAGGTGGAACGTGCCCCGGAACTGCCGGGCGAGGCCGCTGTTCAGGAGGATCGACTTGGAGTGACCGATGTGGAGGAAGCCGTTGGGCTCGGGCGGGAAGCGCGTCACCACCTGCCCGACCCGTCCCTGAGCGCGCCCCTTGGCGAGGTCGGCCTCGACGATATCGGTGAGGAAATTGCCCTTCTTGCCCTTGCTCGCGGCGTCCGTCGTGTCGCTCATGATCAGCCTCGTACGTAGCATGGGAGGGGGGCTCCTTGGCGGCGCGTGGACGTTCACCTGGACGTGGCGGCGTCCAGGGTGGAGGGGGCGCCTGCACCGGCAAATCGCCGCAAATTCGTGAGGCCGAGGGTCGGCACGGAAGGCGCAATGGGCTCCTCCCGAGCAATCGAGCTCGCTCTTAGCTGGAGGCCTTCCCCGTCATGCTGACCAACCGTTCCCTGAGCTTCGCCCTCGTCCTGTCCGCCTCGTCGATGGGTCTCGTCGCCTGCAGCGGCAGCGCGTCGAGCGACAGCAACGCGACGACCTCGGAGGATTCCGAGACGCTCTCCGCTGCGCAGGAGATGTCCCCTAGCTCCGTCTACGTGGCGCCGGGCGAGGAGTCGCCGACGACGGCCGGCTCCGATGACTCGACCACGCAGAACCCGGCCTACCCCGAGTGCCACCCGCACCTCTTCGCGCGCGGCGTCGCCTACTCGCGCGTCCTCAACGAGCACGTGGGGATGTTCCTCGGCAACGTCGACGCCATCCT
>JAMFST010000710.1 GCA_026225435.1 Labilithrix luteola | reverse complement strand
TGATGAGCGATCTCGGCGGCGGTCTGCGCGAGCGCGTGTTCCCCGCGTTCGTGATGCACGCGCCGCTCCTCGAGCTGACCCGCGCCGTGGAGCGGGTGCCGCGGGTGATCGCGCCGCTCGTCACGCGGCTCAAGACCGACCGGCGCATCGTCTTCGTCGCCGGCGAGGACGTACGCCGCACCTCGGCCCCGCCGCCGATGATCCAGATCGACGACACCTCGCTCTACGCCAACTCGATCCCGGCGCCCGGCGGGCTGCCGCAGGACGAGCTCGATTTCGAGCCGTCCTCGAGCATGCCGAAGACGCCGAAGTTCTAGAGGTCGGCGAGAAGTTGTCGGAAAGGCTGCAAAGCTAGGGCGGGGCGGAGGAGTCGTACTTATGTACGGCGACGACCCCAACCGACGATTTGCGGCCTTTCCGGCAACTTATCGTCGGCCTCTACCCTTGGAGCTCGTCGAGGAGCGCCTTCGCCACGGTCAGGCTGGGGTCCTCGTCCACGGCGCGACGGAGCATGAGCACCGCGCGCTTGGAGTCGCCCTGCTGGTGGGCGATCTCGCCGAGGTACTGGTACGCGACCGCCTTCGATAGCGGCGCCGGCGTCTTGAGCAAGGTGATGGCGCGCAGGGCCTTGGCCGCCACCTCGAGCTGCCCGGCGTCCATCGCCACCTCGGCCAGCTCGGAAGCCGCCTGGCCGTTCTGCGTGTCGATGTCGAGCGCGGAGGAGAGCCAGATGATCTCCAGATCGCGATCCTCGGTCATGCGGGCGATGCGCGCGCGGCGGTGGTGGAGCGCAGCGAGCTCGCGGGTGCGGCGCCCCTTCTGCGCGGCGATGGCCTCGTCGAGCAGGTTGGAGGCTTCCATTCCCCGCCCGGTGAAGAGGAGCGCGTCGACCAGCTTGGCCGCCGCCTCGGCGTCGGTCGGACGCAGCGCATGCGCCTCGGTGAGCGGAGCGATGGCCCCTTCCACGTCCTCGCTCATGACGAGGAGGCCTCCGGCGCGCACCAGGTGCTTGAAGCGCCCGGCCACGTCGAGCGCGGCGCGCGCGTCCTCCAGCGAGAGCTCGGCCAGCTCGCGATACGCGCCGGCCTGCTCGTACACCCGCTCGAGGCGGGCACGCAGCGAGGCGTCGTCCGGACGAGCGAGGCGGGCGCGCTCGAGACCTCCGCGCGCGTCCCCCGGTCGGCCGGCTTTCTCGCACGCCTCGGCGAGCTTGATGGCCGTCTCCACCATCGCGTCCCCCTCCTCCAGCGCGACGAGGCGGCGGTAGGCGGCGCTGACCGCGTCCCAGCGCTGCGCCGTGCCTTCGACCCTCGCAATCTCGCGGAGCACCTCGCGGTCCATCTGGTCGTCCTTGAGCAGATCGGACAGGACCACGCGCGCCGCCTCGGTGTCACCGAGCTGCGCGGAGATGTTCGCCTGCCGCAGGCGAGCCGCACGCGCCCCCTGACGGTCTCCACCGGCGGCGCCGCGTGTCGCCACCCGTTCGAGGTGGGCAGCGAGCTCGCGCAGGTACGCGTCCTCGGCGCCGCGCGTGTTGGCGGCCTGGGCCAGCGAGATCGCCAGCTCGAGATCCTCCGTCGCGCCGCTGGTGTCCCCCTCGGCGACCCGCACCCGTGAGCGCATCGCCAGGAGCGGTGCGCGCGCGGGATCGTCACCGTGCCGGGCGATCCCCTCGCTCAGCACCTCGGCAGCCTGGGCCAGCTGGCCCGCGTCCTGGAGCACGGTCACCAGCTCGCCGAGGAGCATGTCGTCGGCCGGCGCCTCGGCGCGCGCCTGCGTCAGCAGCTCGGCGGCGAAGCCCACGTCGTTGAGCTGATCGCGCGCCAGCGACGCCGCCGCCGCGAGACGCTCGACCCGCTCGCTCACGTCCGTGCGCCCGCTGGCGTCGGTCACGTACAGATCGATCAACTTGCGCCACTCGGCGGCGCCCCGGTACGTCTCCTCGAGCCGATCGTGCAGCTCGCGCCGCGTCGGATCGGCCTTGTACCCGAGCTCGAGAGCGCGCATCGCCCCCGCCTCGTCGCCAAGCTCCACGCGGATGCCGTGCAGCTCGAGGGCCAGCGTCGCCGCTTCCTCGCGCTCCTCGACCTTGATGAGCCGCTCGAGGATCTCGGCGCGCGCGTCGGTCTCCCATTCGGAGGCGTGGATCTGCTCGAGCGCGCGGAGCAGACGCTTGTCCTCCGGTTGCCACTCCAGCCCTGCGTAGAGGACCTCCTTGGCCGCCGACGAGCGGTCGGCGAGCAGGCTTCCGAGACGGAGCGAGAGCGAGGCCACCGAGGCGGCGTCGCGCTGATCCTTGGCGGCGGCGACCTGTCTTTCGAGCAGCTCGGCCAGCTCGTCGCGCTTGCCTTGCCGCTCGAGGATCTCGGCGAGGAGCAGCGCGGCGCCGGCTTGCCCCGGATCCTCATCGACGATCTCGCGCAGGAGCGGCGCGGCCGCGTCACCGAGGCCGCCCTTCTCCATGAGCACGTGCACCCGCTCGACCCGCAGGCGCGAGCGCTCGGCGGGATCGGTCGCGTAGACGGTCACCTCCCCGAGCAGCTCGGCCAGCGGCGTCGTCGCGTCCAGCTTGCGGTACACCTCGAGGAGCGGCTCCCACGCGGTCCGGTCGCCCGGATCCGCCAGGTGCAGCGTGCGGTACGTCGCCGCCGCCAGCTCGAGATCGCCGAGCGTCTGCTCGGCCAGCGTCGCCAGCTCGAAGCGCAGGCGGCGCGCTTGATCCGCGTCGACGACGTCGGCCGCCTCGGCCGCTTTGCCCTTGTGGGCCGCTGCCGCGCGCGGATCGCCGGCATCGGTGGCCAGCTGCGCACGCGTGTCGTGCGCCCAGGCGCGCATCGTCGCGTTGGTCTCGGTGTACTCGCCGACGATGTCCGTCTCGTCGATCTGCTCGGCCCGCGTGAGGAGCTTCTGCAGCAGCTGCTCGGCGCGCGGCGTGTCGCCGATCGCCAGCGCCACCTCGGTCGCCTCGCGCCAGGGGCCGAGATCGTTCCCCGAGACCTCACCGCGCCGGCTGAGCGCGTCGACGAGCGCGCGCTCGCGCCCGGGTTGCCGCCCGACGTACTCGTACAGATCGAGCACCTGGTCGACGTCGCGGTGCACCTCCGCCGCGGCTCGCAGGATCCCTTCGGCGCGATCGAAGTCCGCCTCGCGATCGAGCGCGTCCGCCAGCAGCCTGGCCCCCTGGCTCGCCTTCGCCGGGCTGCGCAGATCGAGCGCCGCCAGGCGATAGAGCGCGTCCACCGGGGCCCCGTCCTCGACGGTGCTCTCGGCCGCCACGCGCGCCGCCAGCACTTGCGACTGCGCTTCCCAGTCACGCAGCCGCTCGTAGAGCCGGTCGAGCGCGCGGAGCGCCTCCACCGGGTTGGCCGACATCTGCCGGGCGCGCTCGTAGAAGCCGGCCGCCTCGCGCAGCTGCGCGGTCTCCTCTTCCAGCACCTTGCCGAGACGCAGCAACAGGCGCGCCGCCAGCTCGGTGTTCCCCTCGCCTTCGCCGCCGCTGCCCTCCGCCGCCGCTTCCGCCGCGCGCGTGGCCTCGGTGACGTAGAGGCTCATCTGCCCGAGCGTGCGCGCCAGCATCAGCGTGGCCCGCGACGTCTCCTCGTCCTCCGGCTGCAAGGCGAGCGCGCGCAGTCGCAAGCCGAGCGCGTCTTCCGAGCGATTGAGCTCGTTCTCCATCACGGTCGCGAGCTGCCCGAGGATGAGCGCCTGCTCGCGGGTGTCCTCCGGACGGGTCTTGGCCGTCCGCGCCAGCCGCGCCTCGAGCGCGCGCACCAGGATGCTCGACTCCCCCTGACGGCGCAGCGCCGCCTCGAGCCGCTTGCCTTCGAGATCGCTCTCCTCGGCCGCTTCGAGCGCGCTCTCGAGGATCTCGAGCGCGCGATCGCCCGCCCCTTGCCGGTCGGCGATCTCGCTCAGCGCCAGGAGCACCTCGCTCCGTCCGATGGCCGCCACCGCCTGCGCCGCCTCGTCCTGCCGCCGGAGCACGGCGAGCAGGGCGCGGTAGGAGCGCTCGGCGCGTTCCAGCTGCCCGTCGTCGCGCGCCAGCTCCGCCACCGCCTGGAGGATCTCCGCGTTGGCCGGATCGATGCGCGTCGCTGCGTCGAGCTCCACCAGCGCGTTGGCCCGGTCACCGACCGCCAGATCCAGCCGCGCGAGGTAGAAATGGACAGGCGCGCGCTCCTTCGGTCGACGACCGCCGAAGCCGTCGATCATGGCGCGCAGCAGGGCGCGTGACTCGTCGAAGCGCGCTGCGCCGCCGAGCGCGTCGGCCAGCTCCAGCTTGATGGCGCGGTCCTCGGGCTCGAGATCCACCGCTTGCTCGAGCAGCGGCACCGACGCCGCCGGCTCACCGGTCAACGTGCGGTGCAGCTCGGCGGCCTCGCGCAGGCGGGACAGCCGCGTCTTCTTGTCGGGCGCGTGATCCGCCCCCGCGGTGAGCAGCGCCGCCAGCGGGCCCCAGTCGGTGGCCGCGCGGTCGATCTCCGCCAGCCGGGCGCGGAGCGACTCGGCGTCGG
>JAMFST010000709.1 GCA_026225435.1 Labilithrix luteola | reverse complement strand
GGTCACCGCACAACCTGGCTCGCCTCGGCGGACGAGGCCTTCGCCCGGGTGATGGCCGGCGAGGCCGACGTGGTCGCCACCGACGTGCGCATGCGGGCGATGAACGGCGTCGAGCTGTGCGAGCGCATCGTGGCCAACCGGCCCGACGTGCCGGTGATCGTGATGACCGGCTTCGGCACGCTGGAGACGGCCATCTCGACCATCCGCGCCGGCGCCTTCGACTTCCTCACCAAGCCCTTCGATCCGGACGTGCTCGTCCTCGCGGTGGAGCGAGCCATCCAGCAGCGCCGCCTGCGCGACGAGGTGAAGCGACTGCGCGCCCCGGCTTCGCTCCCTCCAGGCAGCTTGCCGCTGGGGGACAGCGCGGCGATGCGCAAGGTGCGGACCTTGATCGACCGGGTCGCCGACACCGAGGCCACCCTGCTGGTGACCGGCGAGACCGGGACCGGCAAGGAGCTGGTCGCGCGCGCCATCCACGAGCGCGGTCGCCGGCGCGGCGGTCCGCTCGTCCCCATCAACTGCGGCGCGCTCCCGGAGCCGCTCCTCGAGAGCGAGCTCTTTGGCCACGCGCGCGGCGCCTTCACCGACGCGAAGGACAAGCGCACCGGCCTGTTCGTGCAGGCGACGGGCGGCACCCTCTTCCTCGACGAGGTGGGGGAGATGCCGCATGCGATGCAGGTGAAGCTCCTTCGCGCCCTCGAGACGCGGCGGGTACGCCCGGTCGGCAGCAACCAGGAGGTGGCCTTCGACGTGCGCGTCGTCGCCGCCACCAATCGAGATCTCGAGCAGGGGGTGCGCGAGGGGCGCTTCCGCGAGGACCTCCTCTATCGCCTCAACGTCATCCAGGTGAGCATCCCTCCGCTGCGCGAACGGGAGCGAGACGTTCTCGTCCTGGCGCAGCATTTCCTGACGCGCTTCGCCGAGCGGAGCGTCAAGGACGTACAGGGCTTCAGCCTGCCGGTCGCCGAGAAGCTGCTCGCCTACGGCTGGCCGGGGAACGTGCGCGAGCTGCAGAACTCGATGGAGCGGGCCGTCGCCCTGGCGCAGCACGAGGAGGTGGTGGTCGAGGACCTTCCGGAGAAGATGCGCCGCTACCGCTCATCGCAGACGCCCGCGGCCACCGGCGCGCACGATCTGAGCGAGCTGATCTCGATGGAAGAGGTGCAGCGGCGCTACGCCCTGCGGGTGCTCGAGGCGGTCGGGGGGAACAAGAACATGGCGACGCGCATCCTCGGGTGGGACCGAAAGACGCTCTACCGCCGCCTCCAGGGCTGGTCGGGCGGGACGAAGGACGACTGAGCGGCGAAGGCCACGTCCGCCGCCGCCAGCGCCGCCGGCATGCGGCTGCTCGACGGCGGACGGAGCAGGTGGAGCGCCGCGGTGCGCAGGTCGTCGACGTCGAACGGCTTGTCGAAGAGCACCGCCCGCTGCTCCTCGACCCGAGCCCGCGTCGCGCGATCGCTGAAGGGGGTCATCAGGATCATCGGCGTGCTCCACCCCGCGCGTCGCATCCCCTCGAGCACCTGCAAGCCGGTGCATCCCGGCATGCGGATGTCGGCGACGATGAGGTCGTAGCGAAAGCGGGGGGCAGGCTCCGAGCACATCGAGCCGAGCCGCTCGAGCAGCTCCGTGCCGTCGCGGGCGACGACCACCTCCGCTCCGTCGAGGCGCAGCGCGATGGCGACCAGGTCGCGCATCTCGCGGTCGTCCTCGGCGAGGAGCACGCGCGACAGGGGACCATCACTCTCGACGAGCGGCGCAAGACGGTGGTTCGTCATGCAGCCCACGTGTGCAGCGGGCATGCCGCGTGGAGCACCGGCGACATCGCACTTACCCAGCCTCGCCCGGAATGGATGGGGCGGGGACGCGCGGGACATGTCCCAGAATGCTCGAGCCAGGTCAGCGCGGCGAGCCGTGGCCGCCGAGGACACGGAGGCCATCGACGTCGCGCATCACGCCGACGAGCGCACCTTCCGGCGAGACGATCGCCAGCTCGCGCACGTGGGTCCGCGCCATCCGGACCAGCGCTTCGTGCAGCGTGCAGCGCGCCTCGACGCAGACCGCGGCCGACATGATCGCGCGCACGGTGGCACCGGGGGCCACCTCGCCGCGTCGCGCGAAGTCGATCTCGCGCAAGCAGCCGACGAGACGCCCTCCCTCGTCGACCACCCAGGCGCTCGCGAGATCGCGGTCGCCGAAGAGCGCCTCGGCGTCACGGATCTGCAGATCGACGGGGACGCTCGACGCGGCGCCGCGCATGGCGTCGGCGACGAAGACGGACGGTGATCGATCGTAGCCCACGTGAGCGGCGGCGCGGGTCATGGCGGAGAGAGGAGCAAGCGATGTTCCACCGACCGCGCACGACGCCGGCTCATCTGGAACACCGCGTGCTCACGCTCGCGCCCATGAGCACGAAGACCGACCGACTGCTGGGCGATGTGGAGGAAACGTCACGAAGGAGCTCGCGCCCGCCACCGAGCGTGCCCCGTACTCCGGCTCCCAGCGTCCACGCGACGCTGCGCAAGGAGGTGGAGAACGCGGAGCTGACGACGATCGGGTTGCGCCCACCCACGTGGGACGACACCCCGACGGAGCCGACGCGCAGTGTCCCCGCCTGCGTGGAGCGCTACTTCGACTACATGCGCGCGCGCGGCCGCGAGGACGACACCACGGTGCGTCTGGGGATGACCGGGATGACCTGCCCGTCTCCCGGCGGCTCGTGGATAAAATGCGACGCCTGGCAGTTCGCGTCGGTGGACGACGTCGCGCGCGTCTTCGTCATGCGTCGCTGGTTCGCCGGCGTGCTCCCGCTGGTGGAGCGCGACACCTACGTGCGCGGACACGGCGCCATGCGCGTCGGTCTCTTTCGCTACCTGCCGGTCACCGAGGCGGACACCGCGGACATCGCCCGCGCCGAGCTCTCCAGTTACCTCGCCGAGGCGCTCATGTTCCTGCCGGGCGCGCTGCGCAGTCGCGCCATCGACTTCACCGAGATCGACGCCACCGCGTTCCACGTACAGCTCACCGACCGCGACATGACCGTCAGCTACACCGTCCTCTGCGACGAGCGCGGCGTGATCCGCCGGATGACGACCGGCGATCGCCTCATGAAGGACCCGTACGCCAAGGGGCACCCGTGGGTTGCGCGGCGCTGGTCCGCATCGGTGCGCGACTGGCGCCCGGTGCACGGCCGGCGGATCCCGACGCGCATGACGGCGACGTGGAACCTGCCGGAGGGGGACTTCCCCTACGCCGATCTCTTCGTCGACCCGTCGACGGTCGCCTTCAACCTCGCCTCGCGCCAGTGCTGACGCGAGCCGTCGCAGCGCAACGCAACGCGCCACGAATTCAGCCTGATCGCGCCTTGCTTCGGCTCACTAGCGAGGATTAGCCTCGCGTCCCCGGGGCCATGGCGGAACTACGCGAGACTCCGCTGCTCCGCTTCGCGGGGGTCTCGGTGCGCTTCGGATCGATCGTCGCGCTGGCCGACATCTCCTTCGAGGTGCGGCGCGGCGAGATCCTCGGCTTGATCGGCCCCAACGGCGCCGGCAAGACGACGGTGTTCAACTGCCTCAGTCGCCTGTGCGCGGTGCACCAGGGGGAGATCGAGATCGAGGGGCGCTCGCTCCTCGCCCTGTCGCGTCACGAGGTGTCCGGGCATGGCATCGCGCGCACCTTCCAGCACGTGGCGCTCTTCGACACGATGTCGGTGCTCGACAACGTGCTCTCCGGCACGCACACGAGACGGCGCGCCGGGTTCCTCACCGACGCGCTTCGCCTGCCGGCGGTGCGCCGCTCGGAGCACGCGGCCCGCGCCAAGGCGCGCGATCTCCTAGCGCAGCTGGGGCTGAGCGAGCTCGAAGACGTCGCCGTCGCCGACCTCCCCTTCGCGGTGAAGAAGCGGGTCGAGCTGGCGCGCGCACTGGCGAGCGATCCCAAGCTGCTGCTCCTCGACGAGCCGGCCGGCGGTCTCAACCACGAAGAGGTGGAGCAGCTCGGTGACCTCACCCGCCAGGTGCGCGAGCGCTTCGCCGTATCGATCATCATCGTCGAGCACCACCTGAACTTCGTCATGCGCATCTCCGACCGGGTCGTCGCGCTCGACTTCGGCAAGGTGCTCGCCGAGGGGACGCCGGCGGAGATGCAGGCGCACCCCGAGGTGATCCGCGCCTACCTGGGAGAGCCCTCGTGACCGACGTGACGCCGGCGACGGCGCCGCTCCTCGAGCTGCGCGAGGTCGACGCCAGCTACGGCGCCACGCAGGTGCTGCGCAAGGTGTCCTTCACCGTCGCCGACGGCGGGATGGTCGCGCTCCTCGGCGCCAACGGTGCAGGCAAGACGACCACCCTCCGCGCCATCTGCAACACCTTCGTCCGCACCACGGGCGAGATCCACTTCGCCGGCGCGCGCATCGACCGCCTCCCCACCGAGCGCATCGCCGCCGCCGGGATCGGCCACGTGCCCGACGGCCGCGGCACCTTCAAGGGGCTCACCGTGCGGGAGAACCTCCGCCTCGGCGCTTACCTGCGTCGCGACACGCGCGAGACGGCGTCCGACGTCGAGAAGATGTGCGCCCACTTCCCCATCCTGCAGAAGCGGATGGAGCAGCAGGCGGGCACGCTCAGCGGAGGCGAGCAGCAGATGCTGGCCATCGCCCGCGCGCTCATGGGGCGGCCGCGCCTGCTGTTGCTCGACGAGCCCTCCTTCGGCCTCGCGCCGGTCATCGTGCAGGAAATCTTCCGCATCCTGCGCCAGATCAACCGCGACGAGCGGACCAGCATCCTCCTGGTCGAGCAGAACGTCCGTCTCGCGCTCGATCTGGTCGATCACGTGGTGCTCCTCGAGACCGGGCGCGTCGTCGCCAGCGGGCTCCCCTCCGTCATCACCGCCGACGAAGCGGTGCGCCGCGCCTACCTCGGAGCCTGAACGTGCAAGCGCTGCTCCACCAGATCTTCTCCGGCCTGGCCAACGGCGCCATCTACGCCAGCGTCGCGCTCGCGCTGGTCATGATCTTCAAGGCGACCCACGAGGTGAACTTCGCCCAGGGGGAGCTGGCGATGTTCTCCACCTTCGTCGCGTCCTCGCTCATCAACGCCGGCTGGCCCTACTGGGGCGCGTTCGTGGCGACGCTCGCCTTCTCGTTCGTGGTCGGCGTGGTCATCGAGCGGGTCGTCATGCGGCCGCTGCAAGGGGCGCCGGCGCTCAACACGGTGGTCGTCTTCATCGGGCTGCTCGTCCTCTTCAACGGCCTGGCCTCGTGGATCTTCGGCCACACCATGCGCGAGTTCCCCAGCCCGTTCCCGCCGGCCGCCTGGTACGGCAGCTCCTACCTCTCGCCGCACGAGGTCGGCATGATCGGCGTCACGCTCGTCGTGCTCACCATCGTCTTCCTCTTCTTCCGCTTCACCCGCCTCGGGCTGGCGATGCGCGCGGCGGCGGAGAACCCGCACTCGAGCCGCCTGGTGGGGATCAACGTCGGCTGGATGCTGGCGCTCGGCTGGGGGCTCGCCGGTGCGCTCGGCGCGGTCGCCGGCATGATGGCCGCCCCCATCGTCTACCTCGAGCCGAACATGATGAGCGGCGTCATCCTCTACGGCTTCGCCGCCGCGCTCCTCGGCGGGATCGACAACCCCTGGGGAGCACCGCTCGGCGGCTTCCTCGTCGGCGTGCTGGAGAACGTCGCCGGCGCGTATCTCGTTGGCAGCCACCTGAAGCTCGCGCTCGCCCTCGCGCTCATCATCGGCGTCCTCCTCTTCAAGCCGAGCGGCCTGTTCGGCAAGACCACCGTGGTGCGCGTATGAGAGGGGCGGCAGGAAGGTCGGCGCGCGCGCGTCTCGTGCTGACCGCGCTGGTGGCGACCGCCGCGCTGGTCGCGCCGTTCCTCCTCGGCGATTACCAGGTCTACCAGCTGAGCGTCATCGTGGTGTACATCGTCGCCGTCCTCGGCTTCGACCTGCTCACCGGCTTCACCGGTCAGGTCTCGCTCGGCCAGGGGGCCTTCTTCGCCCTCGGCGCGTACACCGGGGTCATCGCGCTCACCAAGCTCCATGTGCCCTACGCGGCCACGCCCGTCCTCGCCGGCGCGGTCTGCTTCGTCGTCGGCACGCTCTTCGGGCGCACCGTCGCACGGCTCGAGGGGCTGTACCTGGCGCTCGCCACCTTCGCGCTCGCCATCGCCACGCCGCAGATCTTGAAGCTCGACGCGCTCGACGCCTGGACGGGCGGCAGCCAGGGGATCAACTTCGGCAAGCCGGCGTCTCCGCTCCCGACGCTGCTGAACGACGATCGCTCGCTGTACTTCTTGTGCCTCGCCTTCGCCTTCCTCCTCTATACCGGTGCCTGGAACCTCCTGCGCGGTCCGACCGGTCGCGCGCTGGTGGCGCTGCGCGATCAACCGGTCGCCGCGGCCACCGTCGGCATCGACGTCGCCGCCTACCGCTCCACGGCCTTCGGCGTGAGCGCGCTGTACACCGGTGTGGCCGGCGCGCTCGGGGCGCTGGTCGCCGGCTTCATCTCGCCGGACAGCTACACGCTCTTCCTGTCCATCCAGATCCTCGTCGGCGGGGTCATCGGCGGCATCACCGCCATCGGGGGCGCCATCTTCGGCGGCGCCTTCATCGAGATCGTCCCCGACCTCGTGAGCAAGATCTCCGACGCGGCGCCGTGGGCGCTCTACGGACTGCTCCTCATCGTCTGCATCATGGTCATGCCCGGCGGAGTCGCCGGTCTGGCGCGTTCGATCCTCCACGCGGCTGAGAAATCTAGAAAAGCGAGACCTCGATGACCAAGAAGATCTGTCTCCTGGCGCTGCTCGCCGTCGTCGCCGGCTGCAGCAAGCCCTCGGGTGGCGGCGGCGGCAGCGTGGCCACCGGTGGCACCATCAAGATCGGCCAGACCATGCCCTTCAGCGGCCCGGCCTCCGCCTACGGCATGATCGGCAAGGCCGACGCCGCCTACTTCAAGATGATCAACGACAAGGGCGGGGTGAACGGTCGCAAGATCGAGCTCGTCGCGCTCGACGACGGCTACAGCCCGCCCAAGACCGTGGAGGCGACGCGCAAGCTGGTCGAGAGCGAGAACGTGCTCATCGACTTCGGCAGCGTCGGCACCGCCTCGAACACCGCGGTGCAGGGGTACCTGAACGACAAGAAGGTCCCGCAGCTCTTCGTCGCCACCGGCGGGGACAAGTGGGCCGATCCGGCGCACCCGTGGACGCTCGGCTGGCAGCCCAGCTACAGCGTCGAGTCGAAGATCTACGCCAAGTACCTCTTGCAGACGAAGCCGGACGCGAAGATGTGCGTGCTCTTCCAGAACGACGACTTCGGCAAGGACATGCTCAGCGGGTTGAAGCAGGGCTTCGGCGATCAGTTCGACAAGCGGGTCATCAAGACCGCCTCCTACGAGGTCACCGACCCGACCGTCGACTCGCAGATCGTCACCTTGCAGGCCGCGGGCTGCGACGCGCTCCTCACCGCAGCGACGCCGAAGTTCGCCGCCCAGTCGATCCGCAAGGTGTTCGACATCGGCTGGAAACCGCTGCACTTCGTGGCCAACGTCGGCGCGGCGATCACCACGGTGCTCAAGCCGGCGGGGCTCGACAAGAGCGTCGGGCTCATCACCGGCTTGTACCTGAAAGATCCGAGCGAGCCGGCGATGGCCAGCGACCCGGGCATCGTCGCCTACCAGGCGTTCATGAAGCAGTACATGCCGGGCACCGACCCCAACGACACCAACGCGGTGTACGGCTACGGCCAGAGCATGACGCTCATCCAGGTCTTCACCCAGTGCGGCGACGATCTCTCGCGCGACAACGTGATGAAGCAGGCCAAGAACCTGTCCAACTTCGAGCTGCCGGTGGCGCTCCCCGGGATCAAGATCAACACCAGCGCCACCGACCTGCGCCCCTTCTCCCAGGTGCAGCTGGCCAAGTTCAACGGCACCAGCTTCGAGCGCTTCGGCAGCGCGCTGAGCGCCGACTGATCCTTACCTGGGAGGTAATTGGGAGACGGCGGAGCGGGGATTATCGATGAGGGCATGACCAGCTACCCGATTCACTCGCTCGACTCCGCCCCCGAAGCCTCCCGCCCCGCTCTCGAAGGATTGCAGAAGGTCTTCGGCTTCATCCCCGACGTGGCCGGTGTCATGGCCAGCTCGCCGACCTTGCTGAAGGGCTTCGCCGCCGCCTTCGCCAACTTCCACTCCGGCACCTTCACCGAGGGGCAGATCCAGACGCTGCTCCTCACCAACGCCGTCACCAACCGGGCCGGCTGGGCGGTGGCGCTGCACAGCGCGCTGGCGCTCAAGCAAGGGCTCCATCCGGCCGACATCGAGGCGATGCGCGAGGGGCGCGCGCCGAAGGATCCCCAGCTCGCGGCGCTGTCGGCGCTGACCCGCGCGTTCATCGAGACGCGCGGGCACGTCGGTGACGCCGAGGTGGCGCCGTTCCTCGCCGCCGGCTTCCGCCCGGACCAGGTGCTCGAGATCATCGCCGGGATCGCCGCCTCGGCCATGACCAACTACACGGCGAGCCTGGCGCGGCTGGAGTAAGCAGCGGTATGGCCAAGAGCGCCGTCGGCGGCCTGCTGCAGCACTGGAGGAATGTACGAGGGATGAGCCAGCTGGCGCTGGCGAGCCGCGCGGAGGTGTCGTCGCGCCACCTGTCCTTCGTCGAGACGGGGCGCTCGAGCCCGAGCCGGGAGATGGTGCTCCTGCTGGGCCGCGCCCTCGATGTTCCGCTGCGCGAGCGCAACGCGCTGCTGCTCGCGGCGGGGTTCGCGCCGGTGTACCTGGAGACGAGCCTCGACGCGCCCGAGCTCGGCCCGGTCCGCACCGCGCTCGACGCCATCCTCCACCAGCAGGACCCCTATCCGGCGCTCGTGCTCGATCGCCACTGGGAGATCCTCCGCGCCAACGAGGCGGCGGCGCGCTTCTCTCGCTTCTTCCTCGGCGAGCGAGCGAAGGACGCCCCGCGCAACCTGCTGCGCCGCATCTTCGACCCGCGTGCGATGCGCCCGTACATCGCCAACTGGGAGCAGGTCGCCGGCGTGCTCCTCCAGCGCGTCCATCGCGAGGCGGTCGGCGGCGTCCCCGACGAGCGCACCCGCTCGCTGCTGGCCGAGCTGCTCACCTACCCCGGCGTCCCGCGCGAAGGGCGCGCGATCGACACGACCTCCCCGGCACTCCCGGTCGTGCCGGT
>JAMFST010000708.1 GCA_026225435.1 Labilithrix luteola | reverse complement strand
GCACCCGGCCGCGCCGCAAACCGTGTACGCCACGAACCCTGCGAGCAAAACTTGCTGCTTCACTTGGATGCCTTGCCTTTGCTCTTTCCCTTGAGGAGCATGTCGGGATCCCGCTCGAGCGCCTCGCGGAGCGAGCGGATCGCCTACCGCGATGACGCTCACGAAATTGGGTACTACGAGGACAAACGCTGGACGGAGCGGCCCGAGGCGTTCGTTCGTCGCCAGCTTGGCCACGCTCTCTACGAGTCTCACGGTTTCAAGAGGGTCGTCGGCGGTAGTGGCCCCACGGTCGAGGTCGAGGTCGTCGCGTTCGACGAGCTTCGCTCGCGGACCGGTCGCGCGGCACGTGTGCAGCTGAACGTGATCTTGCTCGAGGGCCGTGCCGTTCTCTACGAAGACACCGTCACCGTCGACCAGCCGATCACCACCGACAAGCCAAATATCGAGGACGTGGTGGGAGCGATGGCCAGCGCGCTCGAAATCGCCACCGAGCAGATTGCGACGCGCGTCGGAACGGAAGTCGCCGGTCGTCGGGTGGCCAGCCGCACGGCTGCACCGTAGCGCCCTCGGCCGCGGACCGGCGTCTCAGACCCACGCCGTGAGTAGCACCAGAGCCCCCTCCCGCGCGTCGCGCGCGCTCGTCGGAGCGACCTTCACGTAGATCGTCTTCGTGCCACCCATCTTGCATCCCGCGCGGACCACGCCGCTGATGCCGGTGCGGAAGTAACCGAGCTGTGCGAGCTCGGGGATGCCACCGAGCTCGATCCGCGCGTCCTTCGGCCCGACCCGCGTCACCTGCACGCTGCCTCCGCAGAACAGGCGACTCCACAGTCGATCGAAGTGCGACAGCAACGTCCACGGTGTGATCCCGACCGCCTGCGCGCCGCGAACGAGCGTCGACAGGAAGGTGCCCTGGATCCAGTCGCCGACCGCCTCCGCGATCCGGGCGCGCTCCTCCTCGTCGAGACCGAGGGCATCGCAAGCGCGGTAATGCGCGATCGCCAGGTCGATGGGGAGCCAGGTCGGCGCGAGCGTCATCACGATGTCGTCACGCACCTCCGGCGGAAGGAGGGTCAGGTAGCGATCGAAGTGCCCCGTCGCACGCATCAGCTTGATCGACGACTGGAGCAGCGTGCTCCGGACATGGGTGGCCGCCGCGCTCCGAGAGACATGCGAGACGACAATGCTGGGGTCGGACACGGTTCGTTCTTTCGGAGGGCCAGGGGTCAGTTCCCCCCCGCAACTACCAACGGCGGCCACCGCAGGATCTTGAGCGCTCTCCGGATACCGCCGCCGTTGCCTCCGCGTTAGCGGGAGCACGCGGACCGATGCGGTGACGAGCGACGAATTCGTCTCTGGCCGAGCTTCTCATATCGCCGCCGACCGTCCACAGTGCGAACCGTGCACATGAGAGCTATCGGCTATCGAAGGGCAGGCGGCGCCGACGTACTGGAAGAGATCGACACGTCCGCGCCGGTGCCTGGTCCACGGGATCTGCTCGTGTCCGTCAGAGCGGTCGCCGTCAATCCCGCGGACGTCAAGGTTCGCGCCTACGAGCAACCGACCGCTCCGGACGCGAAGATTCTCGGCTGGGACGTGGCAGGCGTCGTCGCGGCGGTGGGGCGCGAGGTGACGCTCTTCACGCCGGGCGACGAGGTGTTCTATGCCGGCGCCGTCGATCGGCCCGGCGCCAACGCCGAGCTCCATGCAGTCGATGAGCGCTTGGTGGCGAAGAAGCCGAAGTCGCTGTCGTTCCTCGAAGCGGCCGCGCTCCCGCTGACCGCCATCACGGCCTGGGAGATCCTCTTCGAGCGCATGCGTGTCGCGCGTGCCCCCGCAGGTCAGGACTCCCCCAAGACGATCCTGGTGCTCGCCGCAGCAGGCGGCGTCGGGTCCATTCTCGTGCAGCTCGCGAGACGTCTGACACCGCTGACGATCATCGGCACCGCATCACGTGCGGAGTCCGCCGACTTCGTCCGCGCGATGGGGGCGCACCACGTCGTCGATCATCGCCGTCCGCTGAAGGAGACCTGCGGCGAGCTGGGCTTCCCTGGCGTCGACTACGTGGCGGCCCTGACGACCACGCCGGAGAACCTCCCGCAGATCATCGAGGTGCTCAAGCCGCAAGGTCACGTGACCTTCATCGACAACCCGGACATCGGCGTGTTGCCCTTCAAGCCGAAGAGTCTCACCGTCTCGCTGGAGATGATGTTCACTCGCTCGCTCTTCCAGACCGACGACATGATCGAGCAACACCGCCTGCTCACCGAGGTCGCCGCGCTCGTCGACCAAGGCCAGGTGCGGACGACCCTGACGGAACGTGGCGGCGTCCTCACGGCCACGAGCCTCGCAGCGGCGCATCGCCGGGTCGAAAGCGGCACGATGCTCGGTAAGATCGCCCTCGACGGGATGACCACGCGCGAGGAGTGATCGTTTCACGCGCTGCGGCAAGAGCTCGACGGGCCGACGCGCCTTGGGACTTCGGGATCACCCGACTATACCCATCGTATGTCCGATGAGTCGTCCCCGCGGTCGGCGAACGAGGTGCGCTCGTTTCCTCCGTTCCGCCTGGACCTGTCGGAGCAGCGGCTGTGGAAGCACGACAAACAGCTGACGCTGCGCCCGAAGCCATTCTCCATCCTCACGTACCTGACCGCCCACCCCCGGCGGCTCGTCACGCAAGAGGAGCTCGTCGAAGCCATCTGGGGAAAGTGGGTCATCAGCGAGAGCCTGTTGCGCACGCACGTGCGCGAGGTCCGGCTCGTGCTCGGCGAAGGGATCATCGAGACCGTCATCGGTCGCGGCTACCGCTTCGCGCGCGACGTCGAGACGTCATGGCCGCAGCTCACGGCGCTCGCCACCGACGTCCCGGGCTCGACGGAGCCCGCGCCGTGGCTCGTGGGACGCGACGCGGAGATGAAGCTGGCACACGATGTCTTCCGGGACGCGCTCTCGGGGCGGCGGCAGATCCTCTTCGTGGTCGGGGAAGCAGGCATCGGCAAGAGCACTCTGGTCGACGCGTTCGTGCGCCACGTCGCCCTGCCAGCGGGTGCGCTCGTCGCTCGCGGAGCGTGTGTCGACCAGCTCGGGACCGGGGAAGCCTACCTCCCTGTCTTCACGGCGATGACGGCGCTGTGCCGCTCCGCACGCGGCGCGCACGTGCTCGAAGCTCTCTCCCGTCATGCTCCGACCTGGTTGGTCCAAATGTCCGGACTGATCCCGGACGACAAGCTACCGGCTCTTCAGCTTCGCGTTCAGGGGGCCACGCAGGCGCGGCTCTTGCGCGAGCTCTCCGATGCCCTCGACGTTCTGGCGGCCGAGCGACCTTTGCTCCTCGTTCTCGAAGATCTCCAGTGGTCCGACCAGTCCACCGTCGACCTCCTCGCGGCGCTGGGCAGCCGGCGGGAGGCAGCGCAGCTCCTGGTCATCGCCACGATGCGCCGGGGAGAGATCCGCGAGGACAGCGGAGCTCGTTCGATGATGAACGAGCTCAGAGCACATCGCGTCGCGACGACGTTGTCGATCGAGTCGTTCACGACGGATGCCGTCAGCGACTTCCTCGCGCGTCGCTACGGTGCACACCGGTTTCCGCGCGATCTGCCCGAGGCGCTCACCCGCATGACCGGCGGAAATCCCCTCTTCCTCGCCGCGCTGACCGACGATCTGCAGGGGCAGGGGTTGCTCCGGGAGAGCGAAGGGACCTGGAGCCTCACCTGCTCGGTCGCCGACGTGACCGCGCAGCGACCGGAGACGGTACGTCAGCTGATCGACGCGCAGATCGAGCGCCTCAAGCCGAGAGAGCAACGCGTGCTGGAGGCGGCGAGCGTGGCCGGCGCGACCTTCGCCGTCGGCGCGGTCGCGAGCGCGCTCGACATGGCCAACGAAGACGTGGACGTGATCTGCGAAGCTCAGACGGGCGACGGGCGCCTCCTCCGCTACGTCTCGGCCGACACCTGGCCTGACGGCTCTGTGCAGTCTTGCTACGCCTTCACGCACGCGCTTCATCGCCACGCGGCGCTGGCGCGCGTCCCCGCCGCGATCTCGCGCACCTGGCACCGTCGCATCGGCGAGCACCTCGAGCGCGCCTACGCCGGGGAGACCGATCTGGTGGCCGGCGAGCTGGCCTTCCATTTCGACCAAGCTCACGTGCTCGCCAAGGCCAGTGGTTACTACTGCGCCGCCGGAGAGCGCGCCTCGCGTCGCTTCGGGCGAGCCGACGCGCTCACGCAGCTCGAACGCGCCGGCGAGCTGGTGAAGCGGCTGCCCGCGTCCGACGAATCGCGCCGCCTGGAGCTCCGCGTCCTCGAACGGATCGGTCCGGCGATCGTGGCCATGCAAGCCTTCCGGGAGCCACGTCTCGAGCAGATGTTCGCCCGCACCGCCGAGCTCGGGCGCGCGCTGGGCGAGGATCGCGCCGTGCTCGGTGCGCTCCTCGGACTGCAGCGATGTCTCTTCTACCGAGGAAGGCTCGCGGCGATCGAGGAGCACGAGGCCGAGGTTGACCTCGTCGTCGGCCGCCTTCAGGACCCGGTTGCCGCTGCCGAAGCGGCCGTGGTGTCGTCCTCCGCTCGCCTGTTCCGTGGGCAGCTCGCCGCGGCCCGCGAACCGCTGACGCGCGCCTATCGCGTGCTCGAGTCGGCGCAGAGCGATCCAGCTCGCGTGCGGAACGGTCCCGTGGTCGGGCTCGCCGCGGGGCACCTCGTGACCCTGTCCTGGCTGAGCGGCGCGCCCGACGAGGCGCTGGCCTACGGAGCGAGCGGGCTCGCCCAGGCGGAGGCGCTCGGTGACCCGTTCCAGCTGGCGACGGCGCTCACCATGCTGTCGCTCGCCCACACCTGGCGGCGCGAGCCCGGTGCGGCGCTGGATTTCGCCAAGCGAGCCTTCGAGGTCGCCAAGGACGCCGGCTCCCTCGTGTGGCAAGGCCGCTCGCTGACCCTGCTTCACGGAGCGCTCGTCGAGCTCGAGCCAGCGCGCGCCGAGCAGAGCCTCGAGGAGCTCACCCGCGGTCTGCCCGGGCCCCTCCGCACGGTCGCCTACGGTCGAACCGCGTTCCTCCCCAGCTTCATCGCGGTGTGCGTCCGCGCCGGACAGCACGCGCGCGCCTTGCGCGAGGTCGACGAGGTGCTGGACTTCGTCGAGACCAGCGACGAACGAGCGTGGTCCGCGGAGCTGCACCGCGTACGTGGGGACCTGATGGAGAGCATCGACCCCGTCGCTGCTCTGCAGGCCCATGCGACCGCGGCGGCCGTCGCGCACGCGCAAGGCGCGACCTCCTTCGAGCTCCGCGCCCTCATGAGCGCGCACCGCCTGACGCGAGGCCCGGCGCGGCGCAAGGACACGCTCGAGAGCGTACGACGGGTCCATTCCACCTTCCGCGAGGGATTTTCGTCGGGTGACCTCGTCGAGGCGGCGGCGATTCTCGAGGTCGGCTGAGGAGATCGTTTTGACGACTTCACGCCCGATTCACGCCCTTTCCTCGTAGATCGGCGGCCAGTTACACGGTGGTCAATCGCGACGCCCCCTAGCTTGGGGGGACGGCAAGGCGAACGTCTTGCGGGAGACCCACCGATCATGAGCACAGCGCCGACTTACAAGTACTACGCGAGTGGCACCTGGCGTGAGGCCGACAGCGGCGAGCTGTTCGACGTGCACGAGCCCTACAGCGGCAACCTCTTCGCGCGGGTTCCCGCGGGCGGACGGAAGGATGCGCAGGCGGCCATCGACGCGGCCGCGAATGCCTTTCCGGCGTGGGCGGAGACGACGCCGGCGGAGCGCGCGCGACTCTTCTTCAAGGCAGCAGAGGTGGTGAAGCGGCGACGAGGCGAGATCGCGCGGATGCTCGCGCGGGAGACGGGCAGCACGATCTCGTTTGCCAACTTCCAGCAAGACTTGGTGATCGCGACGCTCGAGCAGGCGGCGAGCTGGGTCTACCTCCCCAAGGGCGAGGTCCTGCAGACGAACGTGCCAGGCTCTCACTCCATCGGTATCCGTCGCCCCCTCGGGGTGGTCGCCAGCTTCACGCCCTGGAACGGCGCGAACATCCTCTCCTGGCGCGCGGTGCTGTCACCGGTCGCCGCCGGGAACACCGTCGTCGTCAAGCCGTCGGAGCTCGCGCCGGTGTCGGCCGGGCTCATCGTGGCGCAGGTCGCGGAGGAAGCTGGGTTCCCGGCCGGGGTGATCAACGTCGTCACCCACGCGCCCGGAGCCGCCGGCCCGATCGCCGACGCGGTCTTCGAGAGTGACGACGTCCGCTGCATCAACCTGATCGGCGGGGTGAAGACCGCCCGCCTTCTCGCCGAGCGCGCCGGCAGGACGTTGAAGCGATCGGTGATGGAGCTCGGTGGCTACAACCCGATGATCGTCCTCGACGACGTCGACGTGGACTACGCGGTGCGCACGGCCACGTTCGGCTCGTTCTTCCATCAGGGGCAGATCTGCCTGAACACGCGCAAGATCATCATCCAGAAGAAGATCTACGAGGCGTTCCTCGAGAAGTTCGTCGCCCGCACCAAGACCCTCTCGTCGGGAGATCCCGAGAACCCGGCGACCATCATCGGCCCGCTCATCTCGAACGACGCGGTCACCGCCGTTCACCAGCGCGTGCGCGAAGCGGTGGCGCAAGGGGCAGTCGTCCGCACCGGCGGGACGTTCGAGGGCAAGGTGTACCAGCCGACCATCCTGACCGACGTGCCCTACGCCGCCGCGGTGTCGAACGAGGAGACCTTCGGCCCGGTGGTGATCGTCGAGCCGGTGGACACCGCCGACGACGCCGTGCGCGTCGCCAACCGGGTGCAGTACGGCCTGACCTCGTCGATCCTGACGGGCAACACCTACCGCGGGTTCGAGCTCGCTCCGCGCATCCAGCACGGGATCGTGAACGTGAACTCCCCCACCGTGAACGACGAGGTGCACGCTCCGATGGGCGGCGTCCGCGCGAGCGGCTGGGGGCGCACCGGTCCCGACAGCCTCGCCGACTTCACCGACGTCATCTGGATCAACTCGCGCAGTAGCGAGCGGCAGTACCCGTTCTGAGGGGGCGTTCATGCTCACCATCGACCTGCATCACCACATCCTCCCGGACTTCTTCTGGCGGGAGACGAACGGCGGCAGCGGTCCGGTCGGGGGCATCGCGCCGCCCCCCTGGTCGCCTGCTGGCGCGCTCTCCTTCATGGACGACGCCGACATCGACGTCGCCGTCACGTCGATCAGCACTCCCGGCGTGCACATGGGGGACGACGGAAAGGCGAGAGCGCTGGCCCGACGGTGCAACGAGCTGGCGGCAAACCTCGTCCGCGAGCGCCCCGACAGATTCGGCGCGTTCGCCTGCCTGCCGCTGCCGGACGTCGACGGCTCGCTCGACGAGCTGGCGTATGCGCTCGACGTGCTCGAGCTCGATGGCGTGGTCCTCTTCTCCAACGCGCGCGGCGTCTACCTCGGCGACGAGCACTACGCACCGGTCTTTGCGGAGCTCGAGCGACGCGGCACCGTCGTGTTCGTTCACCCCACGATGTCGCCCGATCCCACCGCCCACCAGCTGGGGCTGCCCGATTCGCTCCTCGATTTCGTGGTCGACACGTCACGAGCAATTGCCCGCTTGCACTACTCGGGGACCTTCGCGCGCACGCGAAACGTGCAGTACGTCTTCTCCCACGCCGGCGGGACGATCCCCTATCTGGCGTCGCGCTTCGCCATCGTCGACGAGATGAAGGTCATCCCCGGGGGCGACGAGCGCGGGTCCGCCGCGGACACCTTCCGCCGTCTCCACTGGGATACGGCGCTGTCGTGGAGCGATCCGGTGCTCCGTCTCTTGCGGTCGGTCGTTGGAATGGACCGGGTCGTGTTCGGCTCCGACTATCCGTACCTGCGGCGCGATCTGGCCGTCGCGTGCCCCCAGGCGCTTCGCGACACGGCGGAGCTCTCCGCGGAGGAGCGCGAGGCCATCTTCCACGGCACGGCTCTCCGCCTTCTTCCCCGCATCGCGGGATTGCGCAGCCGCCTTCGCTGACGAACACGGGTGGTGGTCCGTACAAAAAACCTGGCGCTCTTTCGATTCATTCAGGTGGAGGAATCCATGAAGCAGGTAGAAGTGCCCGTTCTCGTCGTGGG
>JAMFST010000707.1 GCA_026225435.1 Labilithrix luteola | reverse complement strand
GTTCGCCATCTGCGGCGGCTCGTGCGCCTGCGCCACCTGCCACGTGTACGTCGACCCGGCGTTCACCGCGGTGGTCGGCAAGGCGGGCGAGGACGAGAACGATCTGCTCGAAGGCTCCGAGCACAAGAAACCGGAGTCGCGGCTGTCGTGCCAGATCGACTTCGGACCGAAGCTCGATGGGCTGAAGGTCACCGTCGCGCCGGAGGAGTGAGCGCATGAGCGCCCCCGTGCAAGAGCGCGTCGACGTCCTGGTGATCGGTGCCGGCCAGGGGGGCGCGCAGGCGGCGGCGGCGCTGCGGTTGCAGAAGTTCGCGGGCAGCATCGCCATCGTCGGCGAGGAGCCGGACATCCCGTACGAGCGGCCGCCGCTGTCGAAGGAGTACCTGGCCGGGGAGAAGGCGTTCGAGCGCATCCTCCTGCGGCCGGCTGCGTTCTGGGCGGAGAAGAACATCGAGCTGCGCCTGGGGACGCTCGCTACCGAGGTCGACGCGGCGGCGCACACGGCGCGGCTGTCCGACGGGAGCACCCTCGGGTACGGCTCGCTCGTCTGGGCCGCGGGCGGTCACGCGCGGCGCCTCACCTGCAGCGGGCACGATCTGATCGGGGTGCACTCGGTGCGCAGCCGCGCAGACGTGGACCGGATGCGCGCCGAGCTCGAGACGACGACGAACGTGGTCATCGTCGGCGGCGGCTACATCGGGCTCGAAGCCGCGGCGGTGCTGAGCAAGCTGGGGAAGAAGGTGATCGTGCTCGAGGCGCTCGATCGCGTGCTCGCGCGCGTCGCTGGCGCCCCGCTGTCGCGCCGGTACGAGGAGGAGCATCGCGCGCACGGGGTCGACGTGCGGCTCGGCGCGCAGGTGGTGTGCATCGAGGAGAAAGACGGCCGCGCGGTCGGCGTGCGGGTGATTCATCCGGCGAGCGGCGGCGCGGAAGGCGCGGAAGAAGTGCTGCCGGCGGACATGGTCATCGTCGGTGTCGGGATCGTCCCGGCGGTGCAGCCGTTGATCGCCGCGGGCGCGGCGGCTGGGACGGGCGGCAACGGCGTGCTCGTCGACCTGCAATGCAGGACCAGCTTGCCGGACGTGTACGCCATCGGCGACTGCGCCGCGCATCCAAATGTCCATGCTCACGGTGCAGTCGGGACCGTGATGCGCCTCGAATCGGTGCAGAACGCGATGGACCAGGCGACCCTCGCCGCGCGGTTCATCGCCGGAACGGCCGCGAGCGACGAGCGCTACACCGCCATCCCCTGGTTCTGGTCGAACCAGTACGATCTGCGCCTGCAGACCATCGGTCTGTCGTTCGGCCACGACGAGGTCATCGTCCGCGGCTCCCTCGGTCACGGCGCGGACGCGCGCAGCTTCTCGCTCGTCTACCTCCGGGAGAACAAGGTCATCGCCCTCGACTGCGTGAACGCCGCCAAGGACTACGTGCAAGGCAAGGCGCTCATCGCCGCCGCGCACCTGCTGACCGACGACGCGGACCGCGCCAGGATCGCCGACCCGACGGTGCCGCTGAAATCGTTGCTATTGACGACCTGAGGCCGACGCCTTGAGATCGACGGCGCCGGGGGCGAGGGGCGGCCCGATCGCGCTTTTCGCGTAGGTGAACGCTGATTCAGCTACCCCCGCGGTCGTTGCCGCGCCAACCAATGCGCCGCCAACCTGGCCGACGTAGCTGAATCTGCATTCATCTACCCCAAAATCACGGATCGAGGCCCCTTCCCCCCGCCCCGGCGGTCGCCTTGACATCGGCGCGCGCGCCGTCACGATGACCGGGTGCACCGCGTTGCACAGAGGGATCGCCGCCTCGTCGTGAGGCGCACCGAGCCTCTTCGACCATGAACGATGATCTGTACTCGCTCCTCGTGAGCCTCGACGGCGTCCGGCAGTCTCCCAAGCATCACCCCGAAGGGGACGCGCTCTTCCACTCGCTGCAGGTGTTCGACCTGGCGCGGCGCGCCTCGGACGACCGGGTCATGTGGGCCGCGGCGCTGTTCCACGACGTCGGCAAGGCGATCGACAGCTCGCTGCACGACGAGATCGGCGCCGATCTGCTCGAAGGGCTGCTCCCTGATCGCGCCGTGTGGCTGGTGCGCCATCACCTCGATCTGCTGAAGGAGCCGCGCGGCACGCGGCGGCGCTTCCTCGGCGCGCCGCAGCTGAAGGAGCTCGAGAGCCTGCGCCGCTTCGACCTCGGCGGCCGCGATCCGCGCGCGCGGGTGCTCTCGCCCGACGACGCCTTCGCGATCCTCTTCGCCGGGGACGGAGCGCAGCTCCTGGAGCCGTGAGCTGGGAGCGCTTCGGGGGGTTGCGAGCGGCCATCGCCCAGCTGGCCGCGCAGCTCATGTACGGGCAGGAGGTGAAGCAGTACTTCACCGCCAAGCGCCTCGCGGCCAAGCGACTGCTCGGCGAAGCGGGCGGCAAGAAGCTGCGCTACCGGCCGATGGACCTGCCGTCGAACGGCGAGATCAAGCAAGCGCTCCTCGAGCTGGTCATGGAGATCGAAGGGAGCGTGCGGACCCGGCGCCTCTTCGCCATGCGGGTGGTCGCGCTCGAGGCGATGGGTCCGCTCGAGCGCTTCGTACCGCGTCTCATCGGCTCGGTGGCGACGGGGCACGTCCGCAGCGGGAGCGACATCGACCTCCACGTCTTCGCCGAGGACCCTTCGGACGTGGAGCGCTGCGTCGCCGAGCTGGGATGGACCCACGAGGTGCAGCGGGTGAGCATCCTCAAGGGGGGCAAGGTGATGGAGTTCACCCACGTCCTGGTGGCCGACGAGTTCCCCCTGGAGCTCACCGTGTACAAGCCGCGCGACCTCGGGACGCGGCCGCGGAGCAGCACCGACGGCAAGCCGATCGTGCGCATCTCCGCCGGCGCGCTGCGGTCGCTGTGCGCGCGGGAGCACGCGGAGCTGTGGGCGACGTATCTCGAGACTGGCCAGGTCCCGACGCTGGAGGAGATCCTCGCCGCCGAGGACGAGGACGACGAAGAGGAGCCCGCGGGCGTCAGCGACTTGCTCGACGACGCGCCGGCGCCGGGAGAGGGCGTCGATCCCTGGAGCGACGACGGCGATACGGAAATCGCCACCGAGACCGGCGCCGAGAGCGAGGAGGACCTCGACATCCACGAGTTCCGCGAGGACGACGGGCCACCTCGGCGACGCATGCGCGCGCTCAGATGAGGCCCAGCTCCAGCGCGCGTAGCACCGCGCGTGTGCGGTCGCGGACGCCGAGCTTGGCGAGGATGCTGGACCCGTGGTTCTTGATGGTCCCCTCGGCCGCGCCGAGCGCGTCGGCGATCTCGCGATTGCTCGAGCCGTTGGCCATCAGACGAAGCACCTGCAGCTCACGCTTGGTGAGCGGCTCGGAGATCGCCGCCGCGGTGAACGACGACGGCGTGGACGACAGCGCGCGAACGGCCCGCTCGGTGAGCGCCGGGCGATGGATGGTGCCGCCGCCGGCCACCGCGCGCACCGTCGCCGCCAGATCCTCGAGCGATACGTCCTTCAGGAGATAACCGCGCGCCCCCTGGCGAACCGCCTCGAGCGCCACCTGATCGTCGTCGAACGTCGTCAGCAGGATGGCCGGCGGCACCGCCGATCGCCCGTGGCGCGCGTGGAGCGAGGCGAGGACCTCGAGCCCCGTCTTCCTCGGCATGCGGACGTCGAGGAGGAGCACGTCGACGCTGGCGAGCCCCTCGGCGGTCGCCAGGTGCGCGAGCGCCTCCTCGCCGTCGCGCGTCTCCACGGTCACACGGACGTCTGCGGTCAGCGCCAGGAGCGACGCGATCCCCTGGCGCACCAGCGTCTGATCGTCGGCGAGCAGGACGCGGATCACGCGCGCCCCCCACGCGGCGCCGGCAGCTCGACGCGGAGCTCGGTGCCGCGGTCGGGCGACGACTCGACCAGCAGCGTGCCTCCGAGCGCCTCGACCCGCTCGCGCAGGCCAGCGAGCCCGTGGCCCGGGCGGAGGCGCGCGTCGCCTCGCCCGTCGTCGCGCGCCGTGAGGTGAGTCGCGGTCTCGTCGCGGCGCACGTCGATCCACACGTTGCGTGCGCCCGCGTGGCGCATGCTGTTGGTGAGCGCCTCCTGCGCGCAGTGAAGGAGCGCCTGCGCGGCGGCGGCATCGTCGACACCGTCGGCAGCCACGTTGCAGTGAACGGCGATCTCCGGCCACGCCGACGCGAGCGTCGCCAGCGCGCTCGCCAGGTCGAGAGGCTCCGTCGCGCGCATCCCGCCCACCACCTCGCGCACCTCGCCGAGCAGGCTGCGGGCGATGCCCAGCGAGCGCACCAGGACCGTGGCGCGCTCCTCGTCGGCCGTGACGTTGCGCGCGAGCTCGAGGTTGAGGATCAGCGCCGTGAGGTGATGACCGACGGCGTCGTGAAGATCGCGCGAGATGCGCAGCCGCTCCTCCGATCGATGCGTCGCCGCGAACAGGCCACGGGTCGCCACCAGCTCGGCGTTGGTCCGGGCCAGCTCCTTGCGCGCATCGCTCTCGCGCGCCGCGAGCGTGGTGGCGGCGG
>JAMFST010000706.1 GCA_026225435.1 Labilithrix luteola | reverse complement strand
CGATCGGATCTTCCTCCACGCCGCCCGGGTCACCGTGCCCGGCGCGCGCGGCGAGGAGATCACCGTCACGGACGAGGTTCCAGCATCGCTCCGCGAAACATGGGCGCTGCTTGGCGGCGAGGCCGAAGGGTGGGATACAGGGCTCGCGTGCTCCCTCGACTGAACTTCTTCCGCCCGGCGCTCTTCGGCTCCGTGACGCTGGCGACGCTGATCACGCTGCTGGCGGTGGCGCCCTTCGCGCGCGGCGACGTGAAGCGAAAGACGGTCAACCTCCCGCGCCCCGACGCAGGGGCGACCTCGAGCGAGATCGCCGGAATCCCCGATGCCGGCTTCCGCTACACGAGGACCCCGGCGGATCCGGACCCTCCGATCAAGAGCGCCAAGCAGTGGATCTTCGATCTGCGCTACCAGCAGGGGGACGTCTTCCTCGTCAACACGCGCACGCTCGACCTCGGCGTGCCGAGCGAGACCCCGCGCGTCATGGGGCGCTTCGCCCTCGAGCTGTTCGATCACGCGGTGCTCGTCGAGCGCGTGCGCTTCGACTTCCCCTTCCTCGGCGCGCCGGCGGCTCGTTCGGGCGGTCCCATCGCGCTCGATCAGCACGTGACCAGCACCATCGGCGTCGTCTTTCCCCAGACGCCGCGCGGCACTCGCCTCGAGCTGGTGGACCGCTCCACCGACGAGCGCTGGCAGCTCCCCTGGCCCGCAAAAGAACAAATCTCCAGCGGCGACGCCGGCGCGCAGCCCTGAAGAGGCGAATCGCTCGCGGGGACCGGCGAAAAAAACTGCCCATCCCGCTCATTCCAAGGGCCTGCTCGTTCGTCTAAGCTGGACGCCGCCATGGATTGTCCCGTTTGCCACGCGCAGGTCGCCGACAATCAGAAGTTCTGTCCGGCGTGCGGCTCCATGGTGCCGGCCTCGCAGCAGAAGGCTGACCCGATGCTGGGCTCGGTCATCGGCGGCAAGTACCGGGTGGTGAACCTTCTGGGCGAAGGTGGGATGGGGTCGGTCTACCTCGCCGAGCAGAAGCTCGGCACGACCATGAAGAAGGTCGCCATCAAGACGCTCCACAAGGAGCTCTCGCGCGATCTCAAGATCCAGGCGCGCTTCGATCGTGAAGCCGGCACCGTCGCCGAGCTGCAGCACCCCAACACCATCCAGGTCTTCGACTACGGCAAGACCGACGATGATCAGTTGTACATCGTGATGGAGTACGTCCTGGGGGCCAACGTCGCCGACGTCCTCGAGAAGGGGGGCGCGATGCCGCCGGCGCGGGCCGAGGCGATCCTCCGCCAGGTGTGCGGCTCGCTCGAGGAGGCGCACGCGCACGGCATCGTGCACCGCGATCTCAAGCCGGAGAACATCGTGCTCACCGAGCGCGCGGGGACGAAGGACTTCGTCAAGGTGCTCGACTTCGGCATCGCCAAGCGCCAGAGCGAGAACGATCCCAACGAGGCGAAGCTCACGCAGCAAGGGATGGTGCTGGGCACGCCGCCGTACATGAGCCCGGAGCAGTTCACCGGCGCCACCATCGACGCGCGGAGCGACATCTACTCGCTCGGCGTCATGGCCTACGAGATGCTCAGCGGGCAGCTGCCGTTCAGGGCCAACACCGCCTGGGAATGGGCCACGCAGCACATGCAGGCGCAGCCCATCCCGCTCGAGACGCAGCCTCACGGGCGCGCGGTGCCGGCGGTGTTCTCCGCGGCCATCTCGCGGGCGATGTCCAAATCTCCCAACGATCGCTTCCCGACGGTGCGCGAGTTCGCCGACGCGATGAGCGGCGCGGTGCAGGCCTACGTCCCGTCGTCGCGACCGGAGCCGGGTGCACCGGTCAAGGGGCAGACCGAGTATGGCGATCCGCGCGCCAGCTTCCCGGGTGGTACCGGCGGCGGCGTGCCCGGGCAAGCGGGGATGATGGGCGGCGCGCCGATGGAGCCGCCGAACCTCACGGCCGATCTGCTCGGCCGTCAGGGCATGATCAGCGGCGCGATGGGCGCTTTGCCTGGCACGCCTGGTGTGGTCGGCGCCTACAGCCCGAACGTGACCCCGTCCGCGGGCAACCACGCATTTCCCACCGG
>JAMFST010000705.1 GCA_026225435.1 Labilithrix luteola | reverse complement strand
TGCACAGCAGGTGGGCGACGGTCCGGCCACGCACGTCACCGAGCAGCGCGAGCTCCTCGGGAAAGAGCGTGGAGCCGCCGCCGCGGACGAAGGCCGCCTGGTCGACCTTGTGCCGGTTGTGCGCCGGCGTCGCCGCGTTCCACGACGCGCGGTTCTTCTCGTGCAGGTGTTTCTTCAGCGTCACTTCCCCTGCCAGCGCGGCTGGCGCTTCTCCGCGAACGCCAGCGGACCTTCCTTCGTATCCTCGGCGGTCTTCCACTTCGCGAAGGCCGGGTAGCCGTCCTGGTGGGCCATCGCCTCGGCGACCGACGGCTCGGCGAGGCCGCGATGGACCGTCTCCTTCGACGCACGGATCGACAGCGGCGCCGCCTTGAGGATCTTGGCGCACCAGCGCTCGGTCGCGGCCATGAGCTCCGCGGGGGCGACCACCTCGTTGACGAAGCCAAGCTCGTAGCCGCGTCGCGCGTTGACCGGCTCGGAGGTGAGGATCATTCCCATCGCCTGCTTCAACCCGATCTGCCGCGCGAGCCGGTGCAGCCCACCGCCGAGCGCCACCGCGCCGACCAGCGGCTCGGGGAGCCCGAACTTCGCCGTCTCGCTGGCGATGATGAGGTCGCAGGACAGCGCCACCTCGAACCCGCCGCCGAGCGCGACGCCGTTCACCGCGGCGATGAGCGGCTTGGACAGGTCGTGCCGCTCGATGAGGCCGGCGGACCCGGTCTTCGGGTACGTCGTGCCGGCGACGCCGATGTCACTGATCACCTTGAGATCGCTGCCGGCGCAGAAGGCGCGCTCGCCGGCACCGGTGACCACGCCGATGTACTGCTCGTCGTCGGCCGCGAAGGCGTCGAAGGCGGCTTGCAGCTCGTGGTGCATCGCCGGCGTGATGGCGTTCATCGCCGCCGGCCGGTTCAGCGTGATGGTGGTGACGCGGCCCTCGGTGGTGACAACCAGATTCTCGTAAGCCGTTTCGTACGTCATGGCGGGCGGAACTCTACTCCCGCCCGGCGAGGCGTTCAGCGTTCAGTCTTCGCGCGGATCAGCTCCGCGTCGCCCGCCGCCCATGCGCCGACCTTCGGGGCGCGGGGGAAACTGGCGGCGGTCGTCGCCGGAGCGTCGCTCGGGCTCACCGGCACCGCGCGCGCGGCTGGACCGCGCCGGCGGCGGCGGAGGAACCTTGGTGGGTCGTCGCGCCATGTGGCGACCCTGTCAGAGGGCGAAGCTGCGGGCCAACTTTTCGATCACCCCTTCACGCCGCCCGCGGTCAGCCCGCTCACCAGCTGCCGCTGCGCCAGGTAGAACAGCGCCATCACCGGCACGCTCACCAGGATCGCCCCGGCCGCGAACGGTCCCCAGGCGGCGCCGTGCTCGCCGACGTAGCGCTGGAGCACGACCGGCAAGGTGAAGGCGTCCTCCTTCGACAGAAGCGTGGCCGCGAGGATGAACTCGTTCCACGCGCTCATGAAGGCGAACAGCGCGGTCACCGCCATCGCCGGGCGCGCCGCGGGGAGCACCACCTTGAGGAACGCCTGCGCGCGCGTGGCGCCGTCGACCATGGCCGCCTCCTCGATGTCGATGGGGATGGCCGCGAAGGCGCCGCGCAGCTGGAAGATGGCGAACGGCACCGCCGTCGACGCGTACACCAGGACGAGGCCGGTCTTGGTATCGAGGAGCTGGAGGCTCTCGAGGATGATGTACAGCGGCACCGCGCTGGCGACGGTGGGGAACATCTGCGTCGCCAGGAGCGCGCCCACGCCGCTCTTCTTGCCGACGAACTCGAAGCGGGCGAGCGCGTAGGCCGCCGGCGTGGCGATGACGACGGCCGAGACCGCGGTGAAGAGCGAGACGGCGAGCGAGTTGCCCAGCTGCTTCCAGAAGAGCCACGCGTGGCTCGATCCGGTCCCGATCACCTCGCGGAAGTTCGCCAGCGACGGGTCGTGCGGGAGGGGGAACGCGCCGCCGCTCCCCGACATCCCCTCCGGCGAGAGCGAGAGCGCGATGACCCAGGCGAGCGGGTAGATGGCGAACACCACCGCCGAGATGAGCAGGAGGTGCACCGCCGCCGACTCGACCAGCGGCGGGCGCGGCTCGTTCATGGAGCTGGCGGCGCTCATGTCGCCTCCGATCCGTCGCGACGACCGATGCGCGACAGGAGCCGCGCGCTGCCGGCGATGAGGATGAAGATGAGCACCGCGTAGGCGGCGGCGTAGCCGTACTGCGCGTCGCGGGTGAAGGCCCAGCGGTACGCCTCGCTCAGGAGCAGATCGGTCGTCTCGTCCGGCTCACCGCCCGAGACGAGGAAGACGACGTTGAACATGTTGAACGTCCACACCGCGCCGAGCACGACGGCCGGCAGGAGCACCGGCCAGAGGAGCGGCAAGGTGACCAGGCGAAAGCGCTGCCAGCGGGTGGCGCCGTCGACCGCCGCCGCCTCGAGCACGTCGGTGCTGATCGAGGTGAGCGCGCCG
>JAMFST010000704.1 GCA_026225435.1 Labilithrix luteola | reverse complement strand
CGCTTCTCGGTGGGTGAGGTCGCGCAGAAGGTCGGTTACGGCAACCTCGCGGCCTTCACCGTCGCCTTCGGCCGCAAGTTCGGCCACCCGCCGTCGGAGGCGCGCAGCGACGTGGAGACAGCAAGCCTGCTGCCTCCATCAGGCCAACCGCCGTCGCTCAGATCCCGGCGAAGTCGTGCTGCGCCGCGCTCGCGAGATCGCTCGCGTACGTCTCGATGAGCGCCAGATCCGGCCCCTCGATCATGATGCGCAGCTTCGGCTCGGTGCCGCTCCAGCGCACCAGCACGCGCCCCTCACCGCCGAGCGCGCGGGTCACCAGCGCCGTCGCCTTCGACAGCTTGTCCATCTCCTCGAGCTTCTTGCGGCTCGGCAGGGTGATGTTCTTGAGGATCTGAGGCACTCGCTCCATCGCCGCGTGCGCGAGCTCGGACAGCGGCTTGCCGGTGCGCACCATGATGGCCAGCACCTGCAGCGCGGCGACGATGCCGTCGCCCGTGGAGGCGTGATCGAGGAAGATCAGATGTCCGGACTGCTCGCCGCCGAGGTTGTAGCCCCCCTGGCGCATCGCCTCGACCACGTAGCGATCGCCGACGCCGGTGCGGAGCAAGGTGCCGCCTTTGCTCGTGAGGGCGCGCTCGAGACCGAGGTTCGACATGACCGTCGCGACCAGCGTGCCCTTCTTCAGCTCCCCGTCGGCCAGCATGCGGCCGGCGCACAGCGCCATGACCGCGTCGCCGTCGACGACCTGCCCCTTCTCGTCGACCACGATGAGCCGGTCGGCGTCGCCGTCGAGCGCCACGCCCAGCGCCGCGCCGCGCTTGAGCACCTCGGCGCGCACGCTCGAAGGGTGGAGCGCGCCGACGTCCTTGTTGATGTTGACGCCGTTGGGGCGGACGCCGAGCGAGGTGACCTCGGCGCCGAGCTCCTGGAAGACCAGCGGCGCCACGCGGTAGGCCGCGCCGTGGGCGGCATCGACGACGACCTTGACGCCGTCGAGCAGCAGGTCGCGCGGGAAGGTGTTCTTGGCGAAGACGACGTAGCGCCCGCGCGAGTCCTCGAGCTTCTCCGCGCGCCCGATGTTCTCGCCGGTGGGGAGCGGGCCGAGGAGCTCCTCGCTGGCGCCGGTGACCATGAGCGACTCCAGCTCCGCCTCCTGCTCGTCGGGGAGCTTGAAGCCGTCGCTGCCGAAGATCTTGATGCCGTTGTCCTCGTAGGGGTTGTGGCTGGCGCTGATGACGATGCCGGCGTCGGCGCGCATGCTCACCGTCAGCTGGGCGACCGCCGGCGTCGGGATCGGGCCGCACAGGATGACCCGGCCGCCCATCGAGCAGATGCCCGAGGCGATGGCCGTCTCCAGCATGTAGCCGGACAGGCGCGTGTCCTTGCCGATGAGGATGCGCGGCGTGTGCGTCTTGCCGCGGCCGGCGACGAAGGTGATCGCGCGGCCGAGGGCGAGGGCGATCTCCGGCGACATCGGGTGACGGTTGGCGAGGCCGCGGACGCCGTCGGTGCCGAAGAGATGACGATCGACGGACGGGCCGACGGGCGGCGGAGCAGGCGGCGGCGGCGGGGGGCGATTCGAAGGGGGCAAGCGTTCAATCCCGGAAATTGTTGAACTGCAGCTCGATGCCGAGGTCCAGCCCGCGGACCAGCTGCATCGTCTTCTGCAGGTCGTCCTTGTTCTTGCCGGTGACGCGCACCTGCGCCTCCTGCATGCCGGCCTGCACCTTGATCTTGGCGTCCTTGATGGCCTGCACCACCTTGCGCGCGTTCTCGACCTCGATGCCTTCCTTGATCTTCACCAGGATCTTCGCGCCGCCTTGACCGGTCTTCTCCGGCTTCTGCGGATCGGTGAAGCGGAGGCTGACCTTGCGCTTGACCAGCTTCTCCTGGAGCACGGTGAGCGCGGCCTTGGCGCGGTCCTCGGACGACGAGCGGATGGTGATCCCTTCCTCACCTTTTTCCAGCTCGGTCTTG
>JAMFST010000703.1 GCA_026225435.1 Labilithrix luteola | reverse complement strand
CCGAGCCGAGGAGCGCGTAGGTCGCCTTGTCGTCGAGCGGGATGGTGTTGAGATCGAACACCTTGCCGGACTTTTGTAGGTCGGGCCGCTGCTCAATAAGCTTTTTTGCGATGTCGAGCACCGTCAGCGTCTTGAGGCCGAGGAAGTCGAACTTGACCAGGCCGGCCTGCTCGACGTCCTCCTTGTAGTACTGCGTGACGTAGCCGCCGCTCTTGTCGTCCTTGAAGATGGGGACGTGGTCCCACAGCGGCCCTTCGCTGATGACGATGCCGGCGGCGTGCTTGCCGGCGTGGCGCGTGAGCCCCTCGAGGCGCATCGACTGCGAGAGCAGCTCCTTGATCTGCGGCTCGGTCTCGAAGCGCGCCTTCAGCTTCGGCTCGAGCTCGAGGCTCTCGGCGATGGTGTACGTCTCCGCCGGGTTCTTCCGCGGGATCAGGTTGGCGACGATCTGGGCGTCGATCGGGCTGATGCCGATGCCGCGGGCCACGTCCTTGATGACGCTCTTCGCCTTGAGCTCGGCGAAGGTGGCGATCTGCCCGACGCTCTCGTGCCCGTACTTCTGCTGCACGTAGGTGATGACCTGGTCGCGCCGGTCCATGCAGAAATCGATGTCGAAGTCCGGCATCGACACGCGCTCCGGGTTGAGGAAGCGCTCGAAGAGCAGGTTGTACGGGATGGGATCGAGGTCGGTGATGCGCAGCGAGTAGGCGACGATCGAGCCAGCGCCGGAGCCGCGCCCCGGCCCCACCGGGATGCTGTTCTCCTTGGCGTAGCGGATGAAGTCCCAGACGATGAGGAAGTACCCGGGGAACTTCATCCCCGCGATGATGTCGAGCTCCGTCTCGAGGCGCGCCTTGTACGCCGCTTCGTCGACCTTCTTGCCGACGGTGCGGAACTCGGCGAAGCGCTGCTCGAGCCCCTCGCGGCTAACGTGGCGGAAGTAGCTGGTGAGGTCGTAGCCCTCGGGCACGACGAAATTCGGGAGCATCGGCTCGCCGAGCTTCAGCTTGAGCGCGCTGCAGCGCTCGGCGATCTCCATCGTGGCCTTGATGGCCTCGGGGAACGCGCTGAAGCGGTCCGCCATCTCCTCCTTCGACTTGAGGTACATCTCCGACGAGCCGTGGTGCCGGTCCTTCGCCTCGGAGTACGCGCGCCCGGTCTTGATGCACGACAGGTACAGGTGCGCCTCGGCGTCCTCGCGCGCGCCGTAGTGGACGTCGTTGGTGGCCACCAGCGGCAGCCCGAGCTTCTTCGCCGAGGCGACGAGGATCTTGTTCACCACCGGCTGCTCGACGAGCCCGTGGTCCTGCAGCTCGACGTACAGATGATCCGGCTCGAAGAGATCGCGCAGCCGCGCGAGCACGGTCTCACCCGCAGCGGGTCCTTCCTCGAGGATCGCCTGCTGGACCACCCCGCCCATGCAGCCGGTCATGGCGAGCACGCCCTTGGTCTTGCCTTCGAGCTCGTCGAGCGTGATGCAGGGGCTGAACCCTTCGCGCGGGTTCACGTGCCCGTGCGACACCAGCTTCACCAGGTTCTGGTACCCCTCGAGCGTGGTGGCGAGCAGCGGCAGGTGCATCGTCCGCCCGCCCCCCTTCCCGCTCCCGGTGACGAGCACGTCGATCTCGCACCCGAGGATGGCCTGGACCTTCGCCTCCTTGGCCGCCTTGTAGAAGCTGATCGCGCCGAACATGTTGCCGTGGTCGGTCATGGCCACGGCCTTCATCTCGGCAGCGGCGGCGCGCTTGACGAGGTCCTTCACCTTCACCGCCCCGTCCAGCATCGAGTACTGCGTGTGGACGTGCAGGTGGACGAACTCGGCGGGCATCCCTCACGACTAGATCGGCTGCGGCGGCGCAGCTAGATACACCGCGGTATGGCAGCGGGATCACGCGTCGTGTAGACGATTTCGCTGTCGAGTTCAGCTGGCGACGTCGTCGCCTGCTCGAGCAGCTCGGCTCTGGTGGTGTCCGACGGCGGCGCCGGCAGTGATCCGAGCAGCACCGGCTGCCCCTGCACCATCCGGGCAGCACGGTCACCGGCCTGGCGGCAAACGCCACCTTCGTCGATCAGTACGCGCCGGAGGACAAGCCGGACGGCGGATTCGACGACATGATCATCATGGACATCCCGCCTTCCGACGGGCAGCCCTGGCCTTCGGGGACGGCCATCACCACGTACTTCCAGACATACTTCGACGCGCCGAGCGTGACCTTCCACGAGTGCCAGTACGACGCGTACACCGGCCCGTTGCTGGTGAGCGCGGGCGGAAGCTGCATGTAGCGCGAGAGGTTCATCTGGGGGAGCCGCCCACCACCTTCAGCTCCGGCCAGCGAGCCGTCGCGCTGGCCACCTTTGCCGCGAACCACGGCGTCGGTCGTAGCGGGTTGCGCCGGAGCCGCAGCGCAAAGAGGTCCTCGAGGCCGAACGGCGCGAAGACGGTCATCCGGTCATCCGCACGCCAACGGCAAAGGTCGAGCAAGGGAAGCGCGTGAGTGCCTCGGCGCTCTCTACCAGCGGCGCGTAGGGCTCGCCGAAGTGATCCTCGAACCAGACATGCACGCGCGCCTGGTTACGGATCTCGACGCGCGCGCGCATGGATGGCGAGAACGCCGCCGCGGCTCGATGGATCACCGCATCCTCCGCCTCGTAGGAGATGTCGCTCGAGTGGAAGTACGCGAGGTCGAAATCCTTGAGGCCGTGTCCCGAAGGCCGCCCCGTCAGATGATTCAGCACGGGCTGGTACACGGCACCGGAGAAGACCATCCAGTCCGGCAGCGCGAGGTCGCGCGCCCCGCGCAGCACGTCCATCAGCTCGGAGCTTGCGCGCAGGATCTCCTCGAGTCGCTCACGAAGCTCCGCCTCTCTTCCGTCCGGCACGGGGCGAGGCTACATCTTCTCCTCCGATGAGGAGCTTCGAGGAGAGGCGTCGCGCGGCGATCGAGGCGCCGCGCCAGCGGAGCATGCTGCGGCCCGATACGCGGGTGATCGAGCGGCCCGGCTGGCTGCAGCTGGTGACCCCGTCGGCGCCTCGGGGCAGCGCGTACCTGAACGAGATCATCTTCAGCGACGTGCCCGTCGAGGCGGTGACGACCGGATCGCTCGACGACTACCTCGAGACGCACCTGCGCGGCTGGCAACTGGCCGCCGACCAGATGGAGGCCGAGAGGCGCACCCACGTCATCGCGCTCAGCGCGAGCCGCCCGCCGGCGTTCTTCTTTCTCGCGCGACGAGGTGGTGTGCCGATCGCCACCGCGGGGGTGTCGATGCGCGACACCTACGGCTACCTCGTCGGCGGTCAGGTCCTCGAAGCCGCCCGCGGGCTCGGCGCGTACCAAGCGCTCGTCGCCGCTCGCCTCGCCTTTCTCGCCGCGCGCGGTGTGGACCTGGCTGTCACGCAGGCGCGCGCCGCGACCTCCGCGCCGATCCTCGAGCGCCTCGGCTTCGAGACGCTCTTCCGCTCCAAGGTTTACGAGCTCGCGCGACACTGACCCACGCTCGCCGGCGGCGGCGACTCGTCACACCGTGATGACGATCTTTCCGACCTGCTGGTTGCTCTCGAGGTACCGGTAGGCCTCGACCACGTCCGCGAGCGCGAAGGTCTTGTCGATCTTCGGCACCAGCGTGCCGTCGGCGAGCTTCGCCTGGATGTACGTCTTCATCGTCTCCCACTGCGGCGTGCCGCGGAAGACGTTGAAGGTGTAGCCCTCGACCGCCACGCTCTTGCCGAAGCCGTTGATCGGGTACTGGTTCGACCAGCCGGAGAGGAAGCCGTACAGGTAGATGGTGCCGAAACGCGCGGCGGCGTCGGCGAGCACGTTGAGGTAGTCGCCGCCGACCGGATCGAAGATCACGCGCGCGCCCTTGCCGCCGCTGATCTCCTTCACCTTCGCCGGCAGATCCTCCTCGGTCGTCGCGATCACGTGATGCGCGCCGGCCTCGAGGAGCGCCTTCTTCTTCGCCGACGTGCGCGTGGTGGCGATGACCGTGGCCCCTTCGGCGCGCGCGATCTGGATGGCGGCGAGACCGACGCTCGACGAGGCCGCAGTGACGATGACGAAGTCATCCTTGCCGACCTTCCCGAGCTCGACGAGCGCTCCCCACGCGGTGCAGTACT
>JAMFST010000702.1 GCA_026225435.1 Labilithrix luteola | reverse complement strand
GGTGCTGCGCGCGCTGCGGGCGATGAGCAGCGGCGGGGTGCACGATCAGCTGGGCGGCGGCTTCCACCGCTACTCGACCGACGAGACGTGGCTGGTGCCGCACTTCGAGAAGATGCTCTACGACAACGCGCTCCTCCTCGAGCTGTACGCGCAGGCCTTCGCCGCGCGGCGGCGGCCGGAGGATCGCGCGGTGGCCGAGGGCATCGCCACGTACCTCGAACGGGAGATGACCGGCGAGGACGGCGCCTTCTACGCGACGCAGGACGCCGACAGCGAGGGGCACGAGGGGAAGTTCTTCGTGTGGAAGGAGGAGGAGGTCCGCGCGGCGCTTCCCGACGAGCCGCTCGCCGCAGAGGTGGCCATCGCCTGCTTCGGGGTGACCGAGGAGGGGAACTTCGAGGAGCCCGGCGAGGCGAAGACCGGCGCCTGCGTGCTGTCGCGCGCGGTCACAGCGACCGAGCCGGAGGAGATCGCGGCCTTTGCGCGCGCCAAGGCTCGCCTGTTCTTGATCCGCGAGATGCGGGTGAAGCCGTTCCGCGACGAGAAGGTCATCGCCTCGTGGAACGGGCTGACGATCCGCGCGCTCGCCCATGCCGGCGGCGCGCTCGACGAGCCGTCGTGGATCGCGCGGGCGGAGCGGGCCTTCGCCACGGTGATGGCGCGGCTGGCGAGCCGCGACGAGGCGCTCGGGGGCACGCTGCAGCTGCAGCGACTGTACAAAGGTGACGTGGTCCGCGGGCCGGGGTTCCTCGACGATTACTCGTACCTCGCGGCAGCCGCGCTGGAGCTGTACGAGGCGACGGGGAAGCCCGGGTACGTGACGCAGGCGCGCGAGCTGGCGGAGGCGATCGTCGCGCGGTTCTCCCCTGCTGCCAGCGGCGCGGACGGCGACGGGCGGCTGTTCTTCACGCCGGCGGACGGCGAGACGCTCATCCACCGGAGTCGCGATCCGTATGACCAGGCGGTGCCCAACGCGGCGGCGGTGGCGTACGAGGTGTTCCTCCGTCTGGGCAGCCTGCTCGGCGGCGACTGGGCGGCGCGCGCGGAGAAGCCGCTGGAGTCGCTCGTGGTCGACGCCATCCGGCTGCCGATGGCTCAGGGGCACGCGGTCGGCGTGCTCGATCGCCTGGTGCGCGGCGCCGTGGAGATCGTCCTGGTCGGACCGCACGGAGATCCGGCGTTGCTCGCGCTCGGTGCTGCGGCGCTCGCGACCTACCTGCCCAACCGGGTCATCGCCTGGCTCGATCCAGCGGACGCCGCGTCACGCGCCGCCTGCGCCGTGCTCGCCGACGGCAAGGTGGACACGACGGCGTCGAAGGTGCCGGCAGCGTACGTCTGCCGCGGGAGCACGTGCTCCCTGCCGGTGACGACCGCAGAGGAGCTGGTGAAGCTGCTGCTCGCTGCGTGACCGGCGGGTGGCGGGCTCGTCAGCGATCAGCGCGATCGCGACCGCCCGCCACGACGAGACCGGTTCGCTCGCCCCTCGGCGCGCGCCGCTTCCGCCGCCGGAGCGATCTCCCTCCGCAGCTTGTCGACGTTCACCGTCGACTTGCCGCGGGCGGTGAAGTCGATCTCCAGCACGTCGAGCGCCTGCAAGGCGACGTCGGCGCGGCCGAGGCGACTGAGCTTGCCGTCGACGAGCCCCTTGGCGAGCTTCGGCAGCAGGCCGACGATGCGGCGGATGCCGTCGGCAGCTCGACGCGGCAGGGCGATGCGCGCGACGATCGGCTCGAGGAAATCGGTGAGCGTGGCGGCCGGATCTTTCGATCCCGCGAGCGCCTCGGCCATGGGCTCGTAGAGGAGCGTGGTCCAGTAGACGAGGTCGTCCACCGGGCCGGCCTTGGTGCGCTGGTCGAGCACGTCGATGCGCTTCCAGAACCGCTTGGACGCGCCGGGGCTGGCCTCGTCGTCGTCGAGGAAGGTGGAGAGCTCGGGGAGCAACATGGCCATCGCGCCGACCTCCCAGAGGAGGAACATGGAGCGATGCGCCGCGCCGCCGCGGAGCAGGCGGAGGATCTCCTCCGACAGACGCGGGCGCGCCGCCTTGGCGAGCTCCTCGCGGTTCATCACCATGGCGTCGTAGACGTCGGGGGCGATGCCGAGATCGAGCCGCGCGGCGAACTTCACCGCGCGCAGGATGCGGACCGGGTCCTCGCGGAAGCGGACGGTGGGATCGCCGATGGTGTGGATGGTGCGGCGCTGGATGTCGCCCATGCCGCCGCACCAGTCGAGGACCTGGCGGCGGTCGAGATCGTAGAACAGCGCGTTGATGGTGAAGTCGCGCCGCAGGGCATCCTCGTGCGCTTCGCCGAAGACGTTGTCCGAGCGGATGAGGAGGTCCTCGTCGACGGCCAGCTCCGCGTCGTCGTCGCCGGTGCCGTCGGACTCGACCGGGTCGACCGGCGCCTCCGTCTGCGGGCTGCGCCGGAAGGTGGCGACCTCGATGATCTTGCTGCCGAAGACCACGTGGGCGAGCCGGAAACGGCGCCCGATGATGCGGCAGTTGCGGAAGAGGGAGCGAACGTCCTCGGGGCGGGCGCTGGTGGCGATGTCGAAGTCCTTCGGGCGGCTGCCGAGGAGCAGATCGCGGACGCAGCCGCCGACCAGGTACGCCTGGAACCCGCTGCGCTCGAGGCGGCGGACGATCTTCGCCGCGTCGGCGTCGATCTTGGCCTCGTCGAGCGGCGAGTCGTGGCGGACCAGGCCGGTGCCGTTGTGCCGCTCGGACGGGTCGACGACGGCCAAGGTGACCGGGATCGTGCCGGTGGCGGGCACGTCGGCCGGCGCGTCGTGAACGGTGAAAGAAGGGAGCCCGGGGGAGTCGTCGGAGGAACGCGGCTGCCCGTGGTCGCCTGTGGGCCTCTCACGGGGGGCTGGCGGAGCACGGCGGCGCGGCGGCCGCGCGGCCGGCGCGCTAGTTGCGCTGGCGGCGCTGGTTGCAGCGGGATTGTCGTCGGTAGGCTGGCGCATAAGAGGGGGGGTCCTGTCCCCTCGCGACCACCCGGAACAAGTCGGACGGTCCCCGCGAGAACGGTTGAGCTACGCTGAGCGCAGAATCAGGACTGAACAGGGAGTCTACCAGCGCACCGGGGTACAGCAAAGCTGCCCGTGCGGCGAACGCCCGCTGAGCGTGCCCTCCCGGTGCT
>JAMFST010000701.1 GCA_026225435.1 Labilithrix luteola | reverse complement strand
TTCCCCGGCGTGCGCATGGTGATGGCCAGCGTCTTCTCGCGACGCGGCAAAGGCTCGAGGAGCGGCAGCGGTGCGGCGCCCGCCACGTCGGCCGCGTCGGACCAGGCGAGCCGGATCTCGAGCGGCTCCTCGACCGCCAGGCTGTCGGTGTGCGCCCGCGCGACCGTGCCGTCGATCTTCACGATCGGGCGGCGGACGCTGGAGACACTGGAGACGGTTGCGACCTGCGCGGCGGACGTCGACACGGGGCCTCCTTGTTTGACGGCCTCCACCACCCTACATTCTATTCGTCGAGGGCGCATGCCACAGGCGGAGCGGGTTGCGAGAGTGGCGGGCATCTTCGTCGGCGGCGCATCGCGTCGCATGGGCCAGCCCAAGGCGCTGCTCCCGGTCGCCGGAGGGCCGAGCTTGCTGGAGCGTACCGTCGCCGTCGTCCGTGCGGCCGGTCTCACCCCGGTGCTCGTCGGGCGCCGGCCGGAGCTGCCCGCGCTGGAGGAGCTCATTGGACGGCTCGGGGTCCGGGTGATCGAGGACGCCGCAGCCGAGGTCGGCCCGCTCGGCGGCCTGGTCGCCCTGCTCGAGGACGCCTTGTCCCGTGGCGGCGCGCCGGTGCTCGCGCTCTCGTGCGATCTGCCGAACGTTCAGCCCGGGAACCTGCGGAGCCTGATGGACGCGCCGGCAGGTCCGGCCGTGCTCGCGCCCCGTCGCGAAGGTCACTGGGAACCGCTCGCCGCTCGCTACGATCCTGCCCTCGTGCTCCCGCTCGCGCGAAACCGTCTCGCCGGAGGCCAGCTCGGCTTGCAAGGCTTGCTCGACGCGGTAAGGAGCGCCGAGTCGCCGCCGCGCCACGATAACGGCCATCTCCGCTGGCTCGACGACTGGGACACCCCCGACGACGTCCGTCGTCACGAGTCTCCCCCCTTCACGTCCCGCACTCCCGCCTAGGCCCGCCTCTCCATGAAGCTCCGCACCCGTTCCGGCTCGATCCGTCTCCGTCTCACCCGCAGCGAGGTCGACGCCATCGCCGCAGTCGGCGTGGTCGAGGAGCGCGTCGCCTTCGGCCCGCGGGACGAGGATGCGCTCACCTACGCGCTGGTCGCCAGCGAAGCCGCCACCGCCATCAGCGCGCGCTTCCTCGCCGGCGAGCGCCGCATCGTCGTCGAGATCCCGCGCGGCCAGGCGCGCACCTGGGCCACCGACGAGCAGGTCGGCTTCGAGACCCACCAGGACGGGCTCGCATCCTCATCGAGAAGGACTTCGCCTGCCTCGCGCCGCGTGCCGGCACCGACGACGTCGACACCTTCACGCACCCGGACGCAGGCAAGCCCCACTCCGCGTGCTGACGCGCGTCAGGCGTACGTGTTGACCAGCTGACCGGTCCCGCTCGAGTTGGTCGTCGCGCTCTTCAGCAGATCGACCGCCTCCTGCCCCTTCAACTTCACCTGCGACAGCGACGTGACCGCCACTGCGCCCGAGTACGACTGCGCTGCCTGCGCTGCTCCCACCGAACCGATCGACATGGACATGGTTTGCCTCCGTCTCCTGAACGGCGGGAACCGGCGGAGCTTGAGGAGGCGACGAAGGTGATGGAGCGCGCCGTCGCGAACGACGTAGGCTCTAGGCCTCGACGTGAGCCCCATGACCAGCCTTCCTTCCGTCGCTCGCATCCGCGCGGTGCTGCTCCTCGGCGCCGTCGGCGACGCGCTCGGCTATCCGATCGAGTTCGACAACGGCGCGAAGATCGACGAGCGCCGCGGCATGCCGGACAGCATCCTCCGCGGCAGCCGCTACCCGGCCTTCGTCTCCGACGACACGCAGATGACGTTCTTCTCCGTCGAGGGGCTGGTGCGCTGGCACGTGGCGCGGCGCGAGGACGCGCAGGTGCCGATGACGCCGTTCCTCCTCGGCGCATACCAGCGCTGGTACGGCACGCAGCGCATCGTCCCGCCGTCGACCGGCCCGCAGACCCCGATCACCAAGGGGAAGCTCTTCGCCGACGCGCGCCTGCACGTCCGTCGCGCGCCGGGGAACACCTGCCTCAGCGCGCTCTCGCAGAGCTTCACCCGCGCACCGGGCACCGTCGACGCTCCCATCAACGACAGCAAGGGCTGCGGAGCGGTCATGCGTGCCGCGCCCTTTGGCCTCGCCGGTCGCACGCGCGAGGAAGCGTTCCGCACCGCGCGCGACGCCGGCGCGCTGACGCACGGGCACGTGAGCGGCTACCTGTCGGCCGCGTACCTGGCGGCGCTGGTCTTCGACCTGGTCCGCAACGAGCCGCTGGCCACGGCGATGAAGGCGGCGGACGCGTTGCTCGCCTGGGAGCGTGGCGCGGCGGAGACCCTCGCGGCGGTCGCCCAGGCGCGCGAGCTGGCGGCCAAGGGGATGCCTTCGCGGGCAGCGATCGAGGCGTACGGCGGCGGATGGGTGGGCGAGGAAGCGCTCGCGATCGGTCTCGCCTGCGCTCTCGCCGACACGAACGACCGAGCGCGATCCACCCGCGAGACCTTGTGGACCGCCGTGGCTCACGACGGTGACAGCGACAGCACCGGGAGCATCGCGGGCAACCTCCTCGGCGCGAGGGTCGACGGAATCGGCGACGCCGCCGCCTGGGCCGCCGAGGTCGAGATGGTGGACCTCGTCGACGCGCTGTCGGCAGATCTGTACGCGGCGATCAGCGGCGTCGAGGTCGACGCGGTCGCCTATCCGCGCGCCGACGGCGTCAACGCCGCGCGCTGAATCAGCCGGAGCCACGCCGCCCTTTCGACGCGCCACGACGATGATTACAAGTTGCGCCATGCGCTACATCGCTCTCGGCGATTCGAGTGGAGTCGGCATCGGGGCCCACGACGGGCGCGGCTACGTCGAGCGCCTCGCCGACCGGCTCCGCCAGGCCGGCCCTGTCGAGCTCACCAATCTCTGCGTCAGCGGCGCCACCAGCCCGGACGTCCTGTCGCGCCAGGTCCCGCGCCTGCGCACCACCGAGCCCGCGCTCGTCACCTTGCTCGTCGGCGTCAACGATCTCTGGCGCCTCGGCGAGCCGCGTCGCTTTGCGCGAGCCTTCGCCGACATCGCCGCCGGCATGGAGAGCAGCTGGAAGACCGCGCCGGCGATCGTCGCCGTCGCCTCGCTCCCGGACATGTCGCTCGCCCCGGCTGCGGCCTTCGTGCAGCGTCAGTTCGGCATCCCGCCGTCGGCCATCGCCGAGCGCATCCATTCCTACAACGCGTACATTCGCCGCGTGGTGCTGGACCGCGGCTGGTCGCTGGTCGACCTCGGGCGCGAGACGGTCGCCGGCCGCGATGATCTTTTCTCCGCCGATGGGTTCCACCCGTCGGCCGCGGGCTACGAGCGGATCGCCGACGTGTTCCACGAGGTGGTCGGAGCGGAGCTCACGCTTCGATCGAGATCCCGCGCATCCTCGGATTCCCCCGCAGGACCGCCGCCGACTGCGTGAGCTCGGGCGACTTCGCCGCGCCGCGCGAGAGCCGCACCACCCGCAACGACGCGGGCCATGGCGCCATGTCCCAGAAGGAGCTGCGGGCGAACGGCAACCAGAACGACGCGGGGAGGAACCCGCTCAGATCGATG
>JAMFST010000700.1 GCA_026225435.1 Labilithrix luteola | reverse complement strand
GGAGAATCTCGAGCCCCTGGTCGAGCGCGAGGTACACGTTCGCGAGCGTCTGCGCTTCGACCCCCTGCGTCGAGTCGACGACCAGGATGGCCCCTTCGCACGCGCTGAGCGACCGCGAGACCTCGTAGTTGAAGTCGACGTGCCCTGGCGTATCGATGAGGTTCAGCTGGTACGTCTCGCCGTCTTTGGCGAGGTACTTCAGCCGGACGTTCTGCGCCTTGATCGTGATGCCGCGCTCACGCTCGATGTCCATCTTGTCGAGGAACTGATCGCGCGTCTCCCGCTGGGTGACGGCGCCGGTGACCTCGAGGATGCGATCGGCGAGCGTCGATTTTCCGTGGTCGATGTGCGCGATGATCGAAAAATTGCGAATCTTGCTCTGCGGAAACGGCATCGGATCGGTTGTCAGTCGTCAGGGAGAAGCGTTTCGCCCGGGCCGTGCTCGGAAGGAGACGGAGGGCTGACTGCGGCGGCTACGCCAACTGCGGTGGGGGCGGACGGTGCCGCGCGGGTGGCGGTCACATGCGCCGGCGGCGGTGCGGCGTCCAGCGGGAGCTGACCGGGCAGCAAGTGCTGGTAGTGAAGGAGCACCAGATCGATCCCCTCGCGGATGTAGACCGCCACCGGCACCTTGGTGCGCTCGTGCAGGAGCTTCAGGCGGTCGGCCTGGTCCGGCGTCACGTAGATGGTGGTCGAGATCTTCTTGCGGGACATGGAACCGAGTGACTGTCACCATACGTCGCCATATGTGACGATTCAAGTCGCTCGTTCGAGCAGCCGTCGCTTGCTCGCGAGCATGCCACCCCTCTATTGTCCCACCCCATGAAACGGCGGCGCCCGGGCGCACACGGTGGAGCTCTGGGGTTCGCGCTTGCAGCGGTGGTGTCCGCCGCCGGGGTGGCTGCGTTGACGGCCTGCGGCAGCGGCAAGGACAGCGGCGTCGCCAGCGCGAAGCTGCCCGAGGGGGTGCGCGACGAGAGCATCGACCACCAGTCGTGCAGCGAGAGCGGCAACCGCGTGGAGCAGCTCGACGCGAACAACGACTCCAAATTCGACGTCAAGATCATCTACGCCGGTCAGTCGAACACCAAGATGTGCCTGATCAGCGACTTGAACCACGACGGCAAGCCCGACATGTACGAGTACTACGACAAGGAGGGGGCGCTCCGTCGTCGCGAGGCGGACTACGACGCCAACGGCACCATCGATTCCATCGAGGACTACGAGCTTGGGCGGCTCGTCGAGCGCCAGCTCGATACGACCGGGCAGCAGCGCATCGACACGTGGGAGTTCTACGATTCGACCGGCAAGCTGGTTCGCCGTGAGCGTGACAGCACCAACGACGGTCGCATCGACCAGTGGGCCATCTTCGACGGGCAGCACCAGACCATCGCCTTCGACAAGGACGGCGACGGGCAGCCCGACCCGGTCGACGCCGTGGTGCTGAACCTCGATGGCACACCCGTCGACGACGCGGCGGACGCCGCGGCTCCGGCACCCGCCGCCACCGGTGACGCCGGTGCCACCGCGTCTGCCACGCCGACGCTCGCCGCGCCGATGGACGAGACGCTCGACGCGGGCGCCTCCGGCAAGCGCGGGACCGACGGCAAGAAGAAGAAGGACTCCTCGAAGAGCGAGAAGACTCCGAAGAAGCTGATCACCAAGGACGGCGGCAAGTGATGCGGAAGCTGGAAGCTGTCGGGGCTCTGGTGCTGACCGTCACGGCCGTCGCCGCGCTCGCCGCGTGCCACGGCTCCAAGGGGCCGACGGCGAAGTCCGCGCCCGGTGGGTCGACTGATCCGGCGAACTGGCCGGCCGACGATCGCTCGATGTGCGACTACAAGCACCCCGGTCTCGAATCGAACGAGACGGCGGGGCCGGGCGCGCTCAAGCCGAACGTGCGCCGCGTCTACCGCATGGAGGGGGAGGGGGACGCGCGCCGCAAGACGCTGGTGTGCCGCGAGATCGACACCAACCTCGATGGCATCAAGGACGTCGTCCGCAGCTTCAACGCCAAGGGTGAGCCCGTGCGCGAGGACGCCGACACCAACTATGACGGCAAGATCGACAGCTGGAGCACGTTCGTCGGCGGGCGGATGAGCGAGGAAGACATCGACACGAACCACGACGGCCGCCCCGACCAGTGGAAGTACTACACCGACGGGCAGCTCTCGCGCTGGAAGCGGGATCGCAACAACGACGGCAAGCCGGACGTCTGGGAGATCTACTCCGGCGGGCACCTCGAGCGGGTCGGCTACGACGACGACTACGACGGGCACGTCGACCGCTGGGACCGCGACGACGAGGTCCGCGCCAACCGCGAAGCGGCGCAGGAGGGCAGCAGCGCCAAGGATGCCGGAGCAGATGCGGCTGCGGCGGCTGCAGCCACGGCCTCGGCACCGGCAGCTACCGCCGACGCCGGGCACTGAGACCGAGGAGCTACGGGCGGTCTACGGTTTCGAAGTGCCTTCCCGGCCGTAGACGTCTTCCAGGCGGACGACGTCGTGCAGCTCGGGGGTCGAGACCTCCACGATGTCCACGTCGGTGACCGCCACCATGCGGTGGATCGTCAGCGGCTTGCAGTGGAAGGTATCCATCGGTTTCATGCGGATCGTATGCAGATCGGCCCCCTGGCCGATCTCGAGGTCCATCTCCCCGTTCTGCACGAGGAAGGTCTCCTCCTTTTCGTTGTGGTACTGGCGGGAGAGCTTCTGCCCGGCCGTGATGTGGAGGATCTTGCCGACGTAGCGTTCGGCTTCCGCCCAGATCAACTCGTAGCCCCAGGGTTTCTCGACCTTGCGCACGGCCTCTTTTTACCACCCTCGAAGGCGCTTGCCGAAAATGAAACCCGAACGTTTGCAGAAGATCCTGGCGAGGGGCGGAATCGCCTCGCGACGCGCGGCCGAGCAGGTCATCGCCGAGGGGCGCGTCCGGGTGAACGGCGTGGTGGTCACCGAGCTGGGGGTGAAGGCCGATCCGCTCAAGGACAAGGTCGAGGTCGATGGCAAGCGGGTCGTCGCCGAGGACGCGGTCTACATCCTGCTGCACAAGCCGCGCGGCGTCGTCGCGACGATGAGCGATCCCGAGGGGCGGCCGACGGTGGCTCAGGCCCTCGTCGACGTGCGCTCGACCAGCGGGAAGCTGGTGCGGGTGTTCCCGGTCGGCCGGCTCGACTTCGCCACCAGCGGCGCCATCCTCGCGACCAACGACGGCGCCTTCTCCGACGCCTTGCTCCACCCTCGCGAGGGGGTGCCGAAGACGTACGTAGTGAAGGTCAGCGGCATCATGGAGGAGAAGGACGTCGAGAAGTGGCGCACCGGCATCATGCTCGAGGACGGCGTGACCTTGCCGGCGAAGGTCAACATGCTGCGGCACGAGGAGGGCAAGACCTGGTTCGAGCTCACCATCCGCGAGGGGCGCAACCAGCAGATCCGCCGCATGGGCGAGGCTTCGCACTTTCCCGTCATGCGCCTGGCGCGCACCTCGTTCGCCGGCGTGACCACCGAGAAGCTGCCGCCGGGTCGCTGGCGCCTGCTCACGCGCGACGAGCTGATGGCGCTGAAAAAGGACTACGGCGTGCCGCGGAAGATCCCGGGGAACTCGCCGACGGTGGTGGCCAGCGCGGCGCGCGGCACGCGGGGAGGGCGGCGCGAGCAGCGCGAGGTGATGCCGGCTCCGCGCGGTCGTGACACCCACGGACGCGGCCCGACCGGGAAGCGCGAGTCGGCGGAGCTGGCCGAGGCGGAGATGCGCGTCGGTCGCGCGGCCGGTGAGGGGCTCGTTCGCCGTAGCGGACCGGCGGCTGCCCGCAACAAGACCGCCGAGGCGGGACGCAAGCGCCCCGAGGCTCCGCGCGGCGGACGGTCGAACCGTGAAGGACGCAGCCGCGCACCGTCTCCGCGCGCGAACGAGGAGGCGGGAGCGGCCGCCGAGCACACGCAGGGGGCGCGCTTCGGCGGCGGCTCCCCGGGTCGACGCGGCTACGAGGTGAAGAAGGACTGGGGCGGCGGCGCCGAGCGCGGACGCACCTCCGATCGCGGCGAGAGCGCCGCTCCGCCCCCGCGTGCGCCGGGTGCTCGCAGCAGCGGCACCGGTCGCGGATCGAGCGCCGGTCGCTGGAGTGACGGCCCGCGCCCCGAACGCGATCCGGGCGCCGCTCCGGGTGGCGCGCCGCGCGGAGACGTGGGCGGGGGTCGCTTCGGCCGCACGCGCACCACCGGCACCGCCGGCGGAATCGGCGCGCGCGAGGACGTCGGCGCCGGGGATCGCCCCAAGGGCCGCAGTGGCCCGCCCGCCGGCGCCAGCCGTG
>JAMFST010000699.1 GCA_026225435.1 Labilithrix luteola | reverse complement strand
GGCGTGGGCGCCGATGCGCAGTCGTTCCACGAGATCGCCAAGGCGATCGCGCCGAGCTTTCCGCAGGCGGACTTCGTGACGCCGGACGGGTTCTACCCGTTCGACCAGGCGCCACCCGGACAGGGGCGCCAGTGGTTCAGCATCTCCGGCGTGACCCCGGCGAACCGCGGGGAGCGCGTGCGCGTGGCCGGCGGCGAAGCGTCGGCGTGGATCGACGCGGAGCTCGACGAGCGCAAGCTCGGACGCGACAAGGTGATCGTCGTCGGGTTCTCGCAGGGGGCCATCGTCGGCTCCTGGCTCGCCATCCACCGCGCGCCGTCACCGCTGGCGGTCGTGATGCTGAGCGGAAGGATCGGCGACGACCAGCCGCCGGTCGCCAGCAGCGTGCAGACGCCGGTGTTCTGGGGTCACGGCACCGCCGACGCGCGCATCCCGGTCGCCGAGCAGGCGCCCGGCGCGAAGCTCCTCGAAGCCTGGGGCGCGCGGGTGACGACGCGCACGTACCCGGGGCTCACCCACTCGGTCGACGGCCGCGAGCTCGCCGACGTGAAGGCGTTCCTGGCGGGGATCGTGCCGCCCTGAGGATCTCCGGCGTCACATGCAGGCGGGGCGCACACAGGTGCCGTTGACGCAGTACGTGCTGTAGCCGCAGAACGGGCCTTCGGTGCGATCGCAGGCGGCGCCGAGCTTCGCGTTCGCCACGCACGTTCCGCCGTTGCAGCTGCCGTCGGTGCAGGCGACGTTCTCGCCGTCGAGGATGCCGCATGCCGCTCCGGGGGCAGCCGTCGAATCCAGCTTTGCGCACACGGCCGGTGTCCCCTGGCAGCGCAAGCCGTCGGCGCAGCGGCTCGCCGCACCGCAGGACTCGCCCACGCCGAGCGGCGCGACGCACCGGGTGTGGTCCGAGCTGCAGGTCAGCTTGCTGCCGCACTGGTACGTCGGCGTGCAGGCGTCCCCTTCCCCCGGCGCGTCGGCGCAGGTCCCGCAGCTGCTGGTGGTCGAGAACGCGCAGAAGCCGGACTGACACTGCCCGGCCGCGGCGCAGCTCCCGCCGTCGGGCACCACTCCCGTGGGTTGATCGCAGGCAGACGAGGAGGACGTGTCCGAGCAGGACCGCCCGGCGGTGGCCTGGGCGCAGCTCTCGGTGTGGGCGGCGTCGTTGCCGTTGCCCGGAAGGGCGAGGCGGTCGTTGCAGTAATCCGCGTAGCTCGTCTCGCAGTCGGCCTCGCTGCCGAGCTCCTGCGCCAGGTACACGCCGTCGCAACCGGCCAGCTGGTGGCAGTAAGCCTGGGCCTCGTCGTCGCACGCCTGGGCGATGGTCGCCGTGTCGGGCGTCGTGGTCGACGTGGAGGTGCTGCCTCCGCAGGCGACGGCGAGCGCGATCGGTCCGAGGGTGAGAAACGGAAGAACGAGCACACGGACGAAGGCAGGAGCCATCGGCGCCCCTCATGGCAGAGCTCACGCGCGAGCGCAACGCGCGTTTGCCGGGGTCAGAACGGGTACTGCGGATCGGAGAAGCGAGCGTCGCTGACGACGACGAAGCGTCTTGCGCACGTCACCCCGCGCCGGCCTTGGCGATCACGTCCGCCATGATGATCTTCGCGACGTGAGCGTAGATGATGACGCCGAAGGTGTCGACCAGGCTGGTGATGAACGGGGTCGAGCTGGTGGCCGGGTCGAAG
>JAMFST010000698.1 GCA_026225435.1 Labilithrix luteola | reverse complement strand
GGGAGCTGGGCGCTCCCCTCAAAACCTTGCGGTTTTGAGCCTCCCCAGCTCGCCTGCGGCGAACGTCGTGCAAGCACGACGCCTGGCGTAGTGAGGTGCACGACGCTTTGCGTATGGGAGGAGAAGACAGATAGTCTGCGGACTGCCGAATGAGTCTTCGCCGATCGGTTCTGCCGAAACGTCGCGCCGGGTCGAAGCGCGGTCCCGCGCCGCTGGATCCCGTGCGGCTGGCCGCGGCGGCGCTCACCCGTCTCCGGCAGGCGCTCACCGCGGCGGGGCACGGCGACCGGATCGGTAAGCCGGCGACGTCGGCGGATCTGGCAGCGCGCGAGCGGCTCTTCGGCGGCCGACCGCCGCCGAGCTACGTGGCCGCGGCGCAGCTGGCCGCCGGCTTCGGCGATCCCGACGTGCTCCTCGACCGCGAAGCGATGGCCGCCGCCCTTGCGCGCATCGAGAAGGAGCGTCCCGGCGACTCCCGGCGCTACTTCCCCTTCGGCCGCGGAGCGAGCGAAGGGGCGCTGCTCGCCTTCGACCGCGATGGCGCGACGCCCGACGGCGAATGTCCGGTGGTGGAGTGGAGCCGCACCGCGGTCACGCCGCGCGCCTCGAGCTTCGGCCAGTGGCTCGACGCCGAGGCCGACGCTCGTGAGGAGGACATCGCCACCGCGTCGATCCTCCCCAACCGGCTGCGCGTGCTCCTGTCGGACCTCGGCTTCCGCTTCGACTTTCCCCTCGTCGGCCGGCTGGAGACCGGCGACATCGCCGCCGTCGAGGAGCTGCTCGGCCCCGAGAGGACGGCGCTGGTGCGCAGCGGCTTCGACCGCCTCTTCGACTCCAGCGGCCGCGCCTCGCTCTCGCTCAACCTCGACGAGTTCAGCCTGGCGGTGAGCGTGCGCACCGGCATCTACGTCTTCGAGGCGGAGGACGTCTTCCGCTGGCTGCGCTACTTCCGCGACGAGAACTTCTTCGGCGAGTCGACCAAGGATCCGTCCCACCCGGACGCCGTCCGCGATCTGCGCAAGGCGCCACGCGAGGCCGCCACGATGCGCCGCGGGGTGATGGAGGTGCGCGCCCTTCCCGCGCACAAGCACACCTTCCGCGGAGCCGCCGGTCTCTCGCCGGACGACTTCTACCTGCTCGGCCGGACCCGCGAGGTGCGCGAGGACTCCCCCAGCTTGATCCTCCACGTGGTGCGCGGGCAGGTCCGCGATGCCCACGCCGTCGACGAGCCGCTCCACGATCTGTACGTCAGCGACGAGGGGGTGCTCTGGGGCCTCTCCTCCGGAGCCGCGGTGCGCTTCGAGGGGGGGAAGGACGGCTTCGGCAAGGCGAAGCTGTTCGTCCTCAGCCGCGAGGGGGCCGGGAGGACCTGGTGGTACGGCATCGGCGGCATGGACGAGCGGGTGCTCGTCTGGGGCACCGGCGCGCTCCTCGAGCTGCAGAAGAAGCGCTTCGTCCCCTTCGAGCCGGAACCGGAGATCGGCCCCGACGAGAACGTCATCGCGCTGAGCTCGGCCGACGGCGAGACGAGGATGCTCATCGCCAGCGACGGCCGCGGCGCGCTCGCCCACTGCGACGGGCAGGAGTGGCGGCCGATCGCCGACGAGGACGTGCTCGACGGCGTTCTCGTCGACTTCGACACGTGGCGAGGGGTCACCGCGGTGCTCGACCGCGAGCTGGGCGCCTTCAGCATCCGCACCGGGAGCGCCCCGCGTCGCTTGCCCTGGCCGCTCGAGCACGAGGCCTTCGTCGGCGAGGACGGCCGGCGGCGCCCCTTCTACGCCCTGCGGATCACCGACGAGGGGACGCTGGTGGCGAGCGACGGCGGCGTGGTGGTCATCGCCGAGAGCGGCCCCACCTTCCACACGGCCTCCGGCACCAACGCTCCGGCTCGCCTCCGCCGCGTCGGCCCCGGGCCTCGCCACGACGCCTCCTCGCGCAGCGGCCCCCGCCCGGCTGCGGCCACCGGCGTGGCCGTCACCGTCGGTCCGCACGCCTGGATCTGGAAGAACGGAGCTTTCCACGTCCTCGACGTGCGCGAGTGGTAAGCACGCGGTCGTGGTAAAAGCGGCGTCGTGGCGATCCGCAAATCCGATAGACGACGTGAGCTCACCGACAAGATCAACCTGACTGCCGCCAGCGACGCAGCTCGCTGGACCTTCGCCGGGGACACGCTCTTCGGCTCCGGCGACAACGCCGAGACGGTCTCGAGCTACGTGCTCGGCAACGGGCTCACCGTGTACCTGCTGATCGACGCCAGCGCGCCGGTGGTCAGCTACTTCACCTGGTTCAACGTCGGCTCGCGCCACGAGAAGCTCGGCAAGACCGGCCTCGCGCACCTCTTCGAGCACCTGATGTTCAACGAGAGCGAGGGGCTCGCCGCCGGCGAGTTCGACCGCAAGCTGGAGGAGAACGGCGCCGAGTCCAACGCGGCCACCTGGGTCGACTGGACCTACTATTACGAGTCGCTCCCCGCCGAGCGCTTCGGCCTCGCCGTCACGCTCGAGAGCCAGCGGATGGCGCGCCTGATCCTGCGCGAGCCGCAGGTGGTAAGCGAGAAGGAGGTGGTGGCGAACGAGCGGCGCTACGTCGTCGAGGACGACATCGAGGGCTCGATCAACGAGCAATTGTACAAGACCGCGTTCACCGTCCACCCGTACCACTGGCCCACGATCGGCTGGATGGAGGACATCCAGGCGTTCACGCCGGAGGATTGCGTCGACTTCTACAAGACGTTCTACGCGCCCAACAACGCCACCGTCGTGGTCTGCGGCGCGGTGAAGGAGCAGGACGTGCTCACCCGCATCCGCGACGCGTACGGCGTCATCCCCGCGTCCACCTTGCCGGTCGAGGACACCGTCCCCGAGCCGCCGCAGATGGAGGAGCGGACGGTGACGATGACCAAGCCGACCGCGTCGGACAAGCTGATGCTCGGCTACCGCGGTCCGGCTCTCGGCGACGGCGATCACATCGTGCTCAGCGTCCTCAACGAGGTCCTCTTCGGCGGGCGCGCCTCGCGTCTGTACCGCAAGCTGGTCATCGAGCAGGAGCTCGCGACGCAGCTGCGCGGCTGGGTCTCCACGTTCCGTGATCCCGGTCTCTACGAGATGTACGCCGCCGCCCGCGCCGGCACGACCGCCGAGCAGATCCTCGCCGCCCTCGAGGCGGAGCTGGACATCGTCAAGAGCGAGCCGGTGACCGAGGCGGAGCTGTCGCGCGCCAAGGCGCGGCTCGAGCTGTCCGCGCTGCAAGGCATGGACACCACCAGCGGCAAGGCCGAGCAGATCGGCTTCTACGCCACCGTCCTCGGCGACCCCAACGCGTCGTTCCGCCGCCTCGAGGCGTACCGCCGGGTCACCGCCGGAGACCTGCGCCGCGTCGCCCGCACCTATCTGCTGCCGCGCGCGCGCACCCGGATCATCGTGAAACCCGAAGCCGTGACCGCGGAGGCGGCCGAATGAGCAAGCCTGTGCGCGAGACCACCCGTCTCACCCTCGCCGGAGGGATCCCCGGCTACCTCGAGCCGTCGCACGCGCTGCCGCTCGTCTCGTTCACCCTGGCGCTGCGCAGCGGCGCGGCGCACGAGCCCGAGGACCGCGGCGGCGTGGCCAGGCTCACCGCTCGCATGTTCCGTCGCGGCGCCGCCGGCATGACCTCGCGCGAGATCGAGGAAGCCGTCGACGCGCTCGGGGGCGAGATCGCCGTCGACGTGGGCGGCTCCACGATGGCGTTCCACGGCACGGTCATCCGCCGCAACCTCGACCCCTTCGTCGACCTGGTCACCCGCCTCCTCGGCTCCCCCACCTTCGACGAGACCGAGCTCGGCCGCCTGCGCCGCGAATCGCTCGCCGAGCTGGCCGAGGTCCGCGACAACGACCGCTCGCTGGCGCAGATCGCCTTCCGCCGCGCCCTCTTCGCCGGACATCCGTTCTCTCGCGGCTCCTCCGGCACCATCAGCTCCATCCCCAAGCTCGGCGTCGGCGATCTGCGCGAGTTCTACGCCAAGCACTGGGTCCGCGGGAACGCCGTCCTCGGCTTCTCCGGCGACCTCGACGAGTCGCTGGCCACCTCCGTCGGCAACAAGCTCCTCGCCGCCCTCCCCGAGGGCCCCCGCGTGGCCGACGACCTCGCCGAGCCGACGGTCAAGACCGGCCGCCACCTCATCTTCGTCGACAAGCCGGATCGCACCCAGACCCAGATCATCATCGGCTCCCTCGGCACCTCGGCGCACGACGAGGACCACGTCCCCCTGGCGGTGGCCAACGCCATCTTCGGCGGCACCTTCACCTCGCGCCTCATGCGCGAGATCCGCTCCAAGCGCGGCTGGTCCTACGGTGCCTCCGCGCGCCTCTCGGTCGACCGCCGCCGCCAGTCCTTCTCGATGTGGACCTTCCCGGCCGCCACGGACGCCGCCGCCTGCATCGCGGTCGAGGTCGACCTCCTCGACAAGTGGGTCACGGCCGGCATCACCCCCAAGGAGCTCGGCTTCGTCAAAAAGTACCTCGGCCGCTCCTACGCCTTCGACATCGACACCGCGAGCAAGCGCCTGCATCAGGCACTCGATGTGGATCTTCTTGGCCTGCCGGCCGATTACTATTCGAACTACGTGTCCCACGTGGAGGCGGTCACCCGGGAGGGGGCTAACGCCGCAGTGGCGAAGCGGATCTCGCTGACCGATCAACTGTACGTCGTGGTCGGCACGGCCGCCGATCTGCTGCCAGCCATCCAGGCGTCCATTCCGAATCTGGAGTCGACCGAAGTCGTCCCCTTCGATCGCGATTGAAGACGGCCTCGCCGAACCTGAGGGCGCTGGCTGCTCGCCAACGGTCGCTCTCGGGGATGGGGCGAGCACGGGCTCCGGCGATGCGCCGCCCAGTTCACTGTTTTCGGGGGCGCTCGCCTGCGCCCGTGCTCGCCCCATCCCCGACCCGCTCGTCAGCAAGCAGCCTCGG
>JAMFST010000697.1 GCA_026225435.1 Labilithrix luteola | reverse complement strand
TTGCCGCTGGGCACCTGGGTCGAGGTCCGCCGCGCCAGCGACGGGCGCACCGTGCGCGTGCGCATCAACGACCGCGGCCCGTTCGGCGATCCGCGGCGCATCATCGACCTGTCGAAGCACGCCGCGCAGGAGCTCGGCATCGTGAAGAAGGGGAGCGCCGAGGTCAGCGTGCGCGTCATTCCCGCGCCGTAGTCGACCCGGCGTCGGCTCGATCAGCCGTCGATCAGCTTCACCGCGCCGCTCGAGAAGATGCGCGCCGACTCGATGTAGATTCCGACCGAGGCCTTCACCCAAACGAGGTCCTCGTCGCTGAGCGTGCGGACGACCTTGCCCGGGCGCCCCATGACCATGCTGCGCGGCGGGATCTTCGCCCCCGGCGCGATCAACGAGCCGGCGGCGATGATCGACTCGTCGCCGATGACGCAGTTGTCCAGGAGGATCGCGCCCATGCCGATCAAGCACCCGTGGCCGACGGTGCAGCCGTGGAGGAGCGCCATGTGCCCGACCGTCACGTCGTCGCCGATGGTGGTCGACGCGCGCTCGCCGGTGACGTGGACGACGGTGCCGTCCTGGATGTTGGTGCGGGCACCGAAGCGGATGGGCATCAGGTCGCCGCGGATGGTCACGTTGAACCAGACGCTGGCCTCGTCCCCGAGCTCCACGTCGCCGATGACCGACGCGTTGGGGGCGACGAAGACGTTCTTGCCGAGGCGGGGGCGGATGCCCTGGTACTCGTAGAGCGGCATGATCGGAACGGAGCTCCTTGTCAGGCTTCGAGGATGGGGAGGTTCTTCTTGCGCGCGGGGGGGCGACGCGCGGCGTGGGGATCGTCCGGCAGCGCCAGCCGCGCCGCCTCGGTGAGCTTTCCTTCGAGCGAGTGCTTGTTGGCCCGGAGGACATCCACCTCGACCTCCGCGCCCGTCGGGTCGGCGGTGGACGAAGTGGGCAGCTGGAAGTGGACGATCTCGTTCTGCCGGGTGCGCCCGGAGAAGGTGCCGACGCCGGTCTTGCTGGCGCCCTCGACGAGCACCACCTGCCGCGAGCCGACCAGCGTCTCCAGGTGCCGCCGCCCCTGCGCCTCGATGAGCGCGAAAAGGCGCGCCAGGCGCTCGCTCTTCACGTCCTCGGGCACGTCGTCCTTCATCAGCTTGAGCGCCGGGGTGCCGGGCCGCGGGGAGAACTTGAAGCCGAAGAGCGAGGTGAACCCGACCTCCTCGACGAGGGTCAGCGTCTGGGCGAAGTCGTCGTCGGTCTCGCCGGGGAAGCCGATGATCACGTCGGTGGACATGGTCATGCCGGGGCGAGCAGCGAGGAGACGACGCGCGCGGTCGATGTATTCTGCACGCGTGTAGCGGCGGATCATGCGGCGGAGCATGCGGTCGCTGCCGGACTGCACCGGCAAGTGGACGTGACGGGCGAGCACGTCGAGCTCGGCGTGGGCGCGGGCGAGGCTGGCGGTCGCGTGCCGCGGGTGCGGGCTGGTGTAGCGGAGACGGAGAAGGCCAGGAACCTCGGCGGCGATGAGCCGGAGCAGGTGAGGGAACTGGCTCTCGTCGGGATCGTCGCCCGGAACCGGAGGAAGGAGCGGGTCGCGGAAGCTGTCGACCGTCTGTCCGAGCAAGGTCACCTCGCGCGCGCCGGCCGAGACCCAGCGACGCACCTCCTCGACGATCTCCGCCGCCGGGCGGTAGCGCTCCGGGCCACGGGTGGTCGGCACGATGCAGAAGGAGCAGCGCTCGTCGCAGCCCTTCATCGTCGTCACCAGGGCGCTCACCGGCGCCGTTCCTGGCCGCGGATCGATGGGCAAGAAGCGCGGCTCGGCGAGGTCGAACTCGGCGACGGCGAGCGGCTGCGCGCCGGAGATCTGGTCGAGCGCGAGGCGGGGCAGCTCGCCGAGGTTGTCCGGCCCGAGCACCAGATCGAGGTGCGGGATGCGCTCGAGGAGCTTCTCCCCCTCCTGCTGCGCGACGCACCCGGCGACGCACAGCACGATCTCCGGCCGCGCCCGCTTCAACGGCGCGAGCTTGCCGACCTCGCTGCGCAGCTTCTGCTCCGCCTTCTCCCGCACGCTGCAGGTGTTGAAGACGATGAGATCGGCGTCCTCGACCTGCTCGGCGGCGGTCCAGCCGTGCGAACGGAGCACGGACTCCATCCGGTCCGAGTCATGGACGTTCATCTGGCAGCCGAACGTATGGACGACGTAGCGCACGCGCCTCTAATAGCTTGGATGTGCCCAAAACGTTCGGCTGATTCATTCGCCGGTGCGCCAGCTCCCCATGGCGCGGTCGGGGGCCGCGCCCATCGCGTGGTAGCCCTTGTCGACGTGGAGCACGGCGCCGGTGATGCCGGTGCCGAAGGGGCTGGCGAGGAAGGCGGCCAGGGTGGCGACCTCGCGGGCCGTCACGTCCTCGCGGATGGGCGAGTTCTCCCGGTAGTAGTCGATCATCGCGGCGATCTTGCCGATGGCGGACGCCGCGCGGCTGGCGAGCGGGCCGGCGCTGATGCAGTTGACCCGGTGCCCCCACTTGCGACCGGCCTCGAAGGCGAGCAGCCGCGTGTCGCTCTCGAGCGCGGCCTTGGCGCTGGACATCCCGCCGCCGTAGCCGGGGATGACGCGCTCGCCCGCAAGGTAGGTGAGCGAGAGGAACGAGCCGCCCGGGCGGACCATCGGCCCGAAGCGCTGGACCAAGGACACGTTGGAGTAGGCGCTGGCGCCGACCGCCGAGAGGTAACCCTTGCGGCTCGTCTCGAGCAGATCCTTCTTCACCTCGGGGCCGTTGGCGAGGCTGTGGACCACGATGTCGAGGCAGGGCTCGTCCCCGAAGTCGGCCTTCAGCCGCTGGACCAGGCCGTCGATGGTGGTGTCGCCATGCTCCTTGTAGCGCTTGTTCTCGCGGAGCTCCTCCGGCATGTCGGCGAGCACGTCGTACTCGGCGTCGAGCGGGTAGACCTTCTCGAACTCGAGCAGCCCGCCGCCCGGCATGGCGCGCGAGGCGTCCATCTTGCCGCGGCGCAGCAGGGTCTGGAAGATGCCCAGCGCCGGCGGCCAGGTGCCGACGATCACCGTGGCCCCGGCCTCGGCGAGCGCCTTGGCGATGGCGAATCCGAAGCCTTGATCGTCCGCCACGCCGGCCACGAGGGCGCGCTTGCCGGTGAGATCGATGGTCAGCGAGGAGGCGGAGGACGGGGCAGCCGCGGCGGGCGTGGTCGGTTCGGACATGGCGCGTGCACTCCTTCCCCAGTCCGCCGCCATATTCAAGCTTCACGTTCCGCGATAGCCTGCCGGAATCATGGAGCCCCTCGAGACGCTCGTCGACGTCTACAAAGCCAGCACCACCAATTACGCCGCGCGTCCGCTCTTCGGGACGAAGCGGAACGGGAGCTGGGAGTGGATCACCTACGCGGACTTCGCTCATGATGTCGACCGCTTCCGCGGTGCGCTGTCCAAGCTCGGCGTGACCCGCGGCGACAAGGTGGCGGCCATCGCCAACAACCGGGTCGAGTGGGCCGTCGCCGAGTACGCCTGCTTCGGTCTCGGCGCGGCCTTCGTGCCGATGTACGAGCAGCAGTCGGAGAAGGAGTGGGGCTTCATCGTCAACGACTGCGCCGCCAAGGTGCTCATCGTCGCCACCGACGCCATCGCCAAGAAGATCCGTCACCTCCTCGACGGCGACGCGCCTTCGCTGCAGCACGTGATCTCGCTCGACCCTTCGACCCAGGTCCCCGAGGGGGACGGCAAGGTGCACAAGTACGGGGAGATGCTCGCCTCCGCCCCGGCGCACGAGCCGATCAAGGTGGAGAAGGGGGACATCGCCTGCTTCATCTACACCAGCGGCACCACCGGCGACCCCAAGGGGGTCATGCTCTCGCACGAGAACATCGTGAGCAACGTGCTCGGCTGCCGCGGTCTCCTCAAGGTCCAGCCCGACGATCGCTCGCTCTCGTTCCTGCCGTGGGCTCACGTCTTCGGGCAGACGGGCGAGCTGCAGTACCTCTTCCTGGAGGGGGCCTCGCTCGCCCTGTGCGAGTCGGTCGACAAGCTGATCGACAACCTCGCCGAGGTGCAGCCGACGATGCTCATGAGCGTCCCGCGCATCTTCAACAAATTGTACACCGCGGTGCAGAAGCAGCTGTCGGACAAGCCGACCCTGGTGCAGGCGCTGGTGCGCGCGGCGCTCAAGGCGAAGGTGAAGCAGCGCGAGGGGCACCGCCTCTCGCTCGCCGAGGGGATCACGCTCGGCCTGGCCGATCGCCTGGTCTTCAGCAAGGTGCGCGCGCGCTTCGGCGGGCGGCTCAAGTACGCCATGAGCGGCGGTGCGGCGCTCTCGCGCGAGGTGGCCGAGTTCATCGACAGCATCGGCATCACCGTCTTCGAGGGGTACGGCCTGACGGAGACCAGCCCGGTCGTCTCGGTGAACTACCCCGGCCACCGGCGCTTCGGCACCGTCGGCCCGGTGGTGCGCAACGTGAAGGTCGTCATCGACGGCGCCGACGGCAAGCCGAACAAGGACGGCGAGATCATCGTCTACGGCCCCAGCGTCATGGTCGGGTACCACAACCGCGACGCGGAGAACGCCGCCGTGCGCACCGCCGACGGTGGCTTCAAGACCGGCGACCTCGGGCGGCTCGACGAGGACGGATTTTTGTACATCACCGGCCGCATCAAGGAGCAGTACAAGCTGGAGAACGGCAAGTACGTGGTGCCGACGCCGCTCGAGGAGCAGATCAAGCTCTCGCCGCTGGTGGCCAACGTCATGGTCTACGGCGACAACCGCCCGTACAACGTGGCGCTGGTCGTCGCCAACATGGACGCGGTGAAGGACTGGGCCAAGGAGCAGGGGATCAGCGGCAACGACGACCAGCTGCTGGCCGACAGCAAGGTGCGCGCGCGCTTCTCCGCCGAGATCACCAAGTACGGCGATCAGTTCAAGGGCTTCGAGGCGGTGCGCGACTTCGCCCTCATCAGCGAGGACTTCACCCAGGAGAACGGGATGCTCACCCCCAGCCTGAAGGTGAAGCGCAAGAAGGTTCTCGACCGCTGGACCGCCACGCTCGACGCCCTCTACGCGAAGAAGAAGGAAGCTCGGGCCGACGGGCCGCGCGCCACCGCCCCCTGAGCACGCTTCCGGGCACGGTCGGCATGAAGGCAGGTGGTGCGGGAGACGACGTCCTCGGCCTGGTCGGGCAGAACGTCGACGGGCAGCTGCTCGTCGAGTCGTTCGTCGGCGCGGGGAGGGCGACGTGCGTCTACCGCGCGCGGCACCTGGTGCTCGAGGAGCCGGTGGCTCTCCAGGTCGCCACGGTGACGAGCCTCGAGGCGATCGATCGTGCGCGGCAGTCGTTCACCGATGCGGTGCGCCTGCACTACCGGCTGGAGCGAAAGACGCTGCACGTCGCCAAGGTGATGAGCCACGGGCAGCTGTCGGCACCGACGCGGACGCGCGGCGGCGAGCAGGTGCCGTACCTGGTGCGCGAGTGGTTCCCGGGTGGCGCGCTGGCGCAGCACCTGGCGGACCGGCGCATGCGCGGCCTTGGCGGTCGCTCTCTCGTCGAGGTGATGACCTTGCTCGCGCCGGTGGCGCGCGCTCTCGAGCTGGCGCACGGCGAAGGGATCGTCCACCTGGCCGTGAACCCACGCACCGTGCTCTTGCCGGGAGACGATCCGGCGCAGGCGAAGGTGGCCGAGTTCGGCTTCGCCGGGACCCGGGTGCAGGCGCTCCGTCCACCGCTGGCCGCCTACGCCGCACCGGAGCAGCTGGTGGACCCGCGCGACGCGACCGAGGACACGCTGCTGACGGCCGCGGCCGACGTCTACTCGCTGGCGCTCCTGGTGCTGGAGATGGTCCGCGATCTGCCGGTGCACGCCATCGACGCATCGCGCGAGGACGTGGCCCAGGCCACCGGGCAGGCGGGGCGGCGAGCGGCCGATCCGGTGTTCCCGGGAGAAGCTCGCGTCGTGCTGGCGCGCGCCCTGTCGCTCGATCCGGGCAAGCGGCAGCCGGACGTGGCGTCCTTCTGGACCGAGCTGACCGTGGCGTCGCGGGACATGCCGTCGATCTCGCAGATCTTCGTCGCCACGCGGAACGCGCCAGTCGCGGCCGAAGACTGGGATCCGGACGCGGTGACCGCGCCGACCATCGCCGCGCCCGGCGCCACCGCCGACAACACCGAGCCGACGCTGCGCACCGGGTTGCCGGCGACGCCGTCCTTCGATGCGCTGGCGGCGGCGCAGAACAAGGGGGACGGCGCGAGCGTGGACATCGACATGACGTCGGCCCCGTCGCTCCCCATCGCCCCGCGCGCGGCGGGCGTCCCCGCGCCGCGACCGAAGCTCCCCTCGACGCCGTCGCTGGCGCCGGATCGCCCGTCCTCGGCGGAGACCACGGTGCGCATCTTTCGCCAGCGGCGCGCGCGCGAGGTGCTCGTCGCTGTGGCCTCGTTCCTGGTGGTGAGCGCGATCGGCTTCGCCGCCGTCTTCTTCCTCGGCGACGCGCACGGCGGCTCCGCCGGTCACCCGCCGGCGGCGCCGACCGCCTCGTCATCACCGCCCCCGGATCCGCAACCTTCGCCCGGCAGCGGGACGTCCCGCCAGGAGAGCACCCCATGAGCCTTGCCGCCCCCGCACGCCTCGTCGCCGCCGTCGTCCAGATGACCAGCGCGGACGACGTCGCCGCCAACCTGGCCGCGGTGAAGGAGCGGGTCGCCGAGGCCGCCGCCCGCGGCGCCACGCTGATCACCTTGCCGGAGAACTTCGCCTACTTCGGGGACGAAGCGGGGAAGCTGCGCGCCGCCGAGTCGACCGACGCGGGCGCCGGCGCCGGCGTCATCACCCGCACGCTGGTGGAGCTCGCCGCGCAGCACGGCGTGCACCTGGTCGGCGGCGGCATGCCCGAGCGCAGCGCCGACGAGAAGCGTCCGTACAATTGTTCACTGCTGGTCGGCCCCGCCGGGGTCGTCGCTCGCTACCGCAAGATCCACCTCTTCGACGTGGACCTGGCGGATGGAACGCGCCTCGAGGAGAGCAAGGCGACCCACCCGGGCGAGCTCGATCAAGCGGTGGTCGCCACGGTCCCGATGGTCTCCGATCCGGCCGCCGCGCCGCTCACCGTCGGCCTCAGCGTCTGCTACGACCTGCGCTTCCCCGAGCTGTACCGCGCGATGAGCCGCGCCGGCGCCCGCGTCCTCACGGTCCCCGCCGCCTTCACCGTGCCCACGGGCAAGGACCACTGGCACGTCCTCTTGCGCGCCCGCGCGATCGAGAACCAGTGCTACCTGCTGGCCCCCGCGCAGCAGGGGAACCATCCACGCGGCCGCCAGACGTACGGCAAGAGCTTGATCATCGACCCGTGGGGCGACGTGATCGCGCAGGCGAGCGATGGCCCCGGCGTCGCCGTCGCCTCCCTCGATTTCGCCTACCAGGATCGCGTCCGCGCCGGTCTCCCGGCGCTACGTCACGCGCGTCTCTGAGAGCCGTGCGCTTCCCGCCCGTCAAAGATGCTGGCGGGCGATGTCCGCCCACGTCCCCACGGGTTCCAGCTCCAGATACTTCTTCCAGTGAGCACGCGCGCGGGCGCGCTCGCCGGTCGCTTCGAGGCTCATCGCCAGGTTGAAGTGCGCGTCGGCGAAGCGCGGATCGCGGGCGATGGCGCGCTCGAAGTGCACCGCCGCCTCGTCGTGGGCGCCGCGCTCGAGCATCACGTAGCCGAGGTTGTAGTGCGCCTCCGGCTGGCGGTCGTCGCGGGCGAGCGCCTCCTCGTAGAGCTTCTCCGCGCCCGCCTCGTCGCCGCGGCGAAAGCGGATGTTGCCGAGGTTGGTGTAGGCGATGGAGAGCGCCGGATCGAGCTCGAGAGCGCGGCGGTAGAGCGCCTCGGCCTCGTCGAAGGTAGCGGAGTCTTCGTCGAGGGTGCTCGCCTTGACGTACAGATCGTAAGCGGTGCGCGAGCGCTGGCGGGCCGCCTCCGGCCGGAGCACGCGGACCACGTCGTCCCGCAGGGCGCCGACCTGGAAGTCGAGCACCATCTGCCCGGTGACCGGCTCGAACGAGCCGTCCTCGGCGCGGACGACGACGCGGCGTCCGTCCCCCACGATGCGCAGCTCCTGCAGCGGGCGGGTGACCTTGGGGAGCGACTGGCGCAGCGCGGTGACCGCGTCGGCCACCTCCTTCAACCGCACCTTGCGAGCGAGCAGCTCCTTGGCTGCGCGCAGGGCGATGAGATCCTGGAAGGTGTACGCCGGCTTCCCCTGCTTGGTGCCGCTGGGGGCCACCACGTGCGCCCGCTCGAGCGCGCGCAGGCGGGAGAGGGCGAGGCCGAGCAGCTTCTCGACCTCCTTCGCCGTGAACTGATCGGTGACCGGCTCGAGGGAGGCGCGCCCGTCGCTCGGTGGCGACGGATCCTCCGGCTTGAGCGGCATCTGCGACCCGTTGGCCGCGCCGTTCTCCGCCGGCGGGCCGTCGGCCGGTGTGATCGCGCCGGTCATCGATCCGATCTTCGGATCGGCCGCCAGCGGTGCGGACGGCAGCCGCTGGCCGCCGCGCACGAAGTCGACGTGGATCACCGCGCCGCGTCCGGGGTTGGCCGTCGTCGTGCTGCTCTTGCTCTTCTGCGGTTCGTCTTCCGTCATCGCCTGTGCGTTCTCGAACGCGACGCAATCAACGGCGCCTGCACATCGACGTCAATCCTCAGCCCGCGATCATCTTCGCCCACAGATAGTTCACAGGCCACCGTGCCCAGCGGACCGGGCGCCCGGCTCTGCGCTTCACGGGTCGCCACGCGCAGGGCGCGCAGGCGAACGTGCAGATCGAGCGCCGCCACGCTGGCGACGAAGGGGCGGAGCTTCGGATCTTGCTCGCGCGCCAGCGGCAAGATGAGGCTCGTGGTCCCGAACCACATCTCCTCGCCGTGCGCGCCGCGACCGATGCGCCCTTCGCTCACCACGTCTCCGCGCTCGAAGAGAGCGCGCCAGGCGGCGTCGTCCCCCCGCACGCGGGAGACGGTTTCGATGCGGACGATCCCGCGTTGCCGAGCTTTGGCGAGACCGGGGCGCATGTCCCGCGGATCGTGCCGTGGTGATTCTGCGGCGGTGAACTTTTTCGTGCCGATCGCACGAGACGCGGCCTTATCAGCCGCCGCTGAAAGCTCCGCCGCCTTTGACGTTCGGCGGCGCCGAGAGGAGACCGCCGCCGACGCCGGTGGAGGGGCGCCAGGGGACACGGAGGAATTCCACCGTGGTGCCGGTCTGGGTCGACTCGATCCAGGCCGCGTGCGCGTAACGCTCGCCGTCCTCGTCCGGAACCACCGAGTCGGGCGCCTCGCCGACGCTGCCCACGTTGATCACGCGGACGCCGGCGATGTCGCGCTCGAAGGGCACGTGGCTCATTCCGCAGACGACGACGTCGGCCGGGTCGTCGCCCAGGGCCGCGTTGATCTCCTCGTCGCTCATGTCGTGGCTGATCGCCTCGGCGGGGTCGGCCGGGGAGCCGTGCACCAGGAGCAGCTCACCGCCGTCCTCGAGCGGGACGCGGAAGTGCGTGGGCAAGCGCTGCAGCCGGCGCAGGATGATCTCCCCGAGCTCGGTGCGCACCTCGCGCATGCGGGAGATCATCTTCTCCTCGTGCGGGTTCGACGCGTGGAGCGTGCTCGGATCGAGCGTGGCCAGCGCTCGATCACCGACCCCCTGGACCATCACCGCGCCGGCGGCCGACAGGCGGCGCCAGGTCTCGAGCGGGGCCGGGCCGGGGAAGAGGAGATCGCCGGCGACGAGCAGCTTGTGGAAGCTCCGCCGCTCGGCCGTCGCCAGCACCGCGGTCAGCGCGTCCAATTGTCCATGGATGTCGGAGACGCAGAGCAGGCGCATGAGGCGGTGGAACCTAGCACCGATCGAGCGCGGCGCGCAGCGAGCGCACCAGCGCGGTCACCCCGGCGCGCCGGGCCTCGGCGGTCGTCTCTTCTTCGACGATCTTCACCAGCGCCGTCCCCACGACCACCCCGTCGGCCTTGGTGGCGGCCGCGCGAGCGTCGTCGGGCGTGGCGATGCCGAAGCCGATGATCACCGGGAGCGAGGTGGCCGCGCGCAGCGCTCCGGCTCGCTCGCTCGCCTCGGCCAGCGGAGCCTTGGCCGCGCCCGTCACCCCGGCGACCGACACGTAATAGACGAAGCCCACCGGCGCGATCTTCCCGGCCGCCTGCACCTGCGCCGCGCGCCCCTCGGAGCTCGTCGGTGCCAGCAGCGGCACCACCGCCAGGTTGCGCTCACCGGCCCGCCGCCGCAGCGCCGCGCCTTCTTCCAGCGGCAGATCGACGACGAGCAGCGCGTCGATCCCGGCGTCGGCCGCGTCGTCGATGGTGCGCTCGTCGCCGCGCACGAAGATCGGGTTGGCGTACCCGAAGAGCACCAGCGGCACCTCGGTCCGCGCGCGGATCTTCTTCGCCGCCGCCAGCGTCGCCGCCAGGCCGCCCCCCTTGGTCAGCGCGCGGCTGCTGGCCCGCGCGATCGCCGGCCCGTCGGCGCTGGGATCGCTGAACGGCGTCCCCAGCTCGAGGATGTCGGCCCCCGCCTCGGCGCACGCGACCGCGAGGTCGACCGATTCGTCCACCGACGGGTCGCCGATGCAGAGGTACGCCACCAGCGCCTTGCGCTTCTCCGCGCGCAGCTTCGCCAGGGTCGTGTCGATCCGTGCGCTCATCGTCCGCTCCCGAGCGGCAGGCGACGCAGCAGCGTCTCGAGGTCCTTGTCGCCGCGCCCCGAGCTGCACATCAAGAGGTCCACCGGTCGCCCGCGCTTGCCCGCGAGCTCGGCGGCGATGACGCCCAGCTTGGCGAAGGGGTGCGCCGTCTCGAGCGCGGTGAGGATCCCTTCGAGGCGCGCCACCTGGCTCACCGCCGCGAGCGCCTCGTCGTCGGTGGCCGAGATGTACGTCGCCCGCCCGGTGTCCTTCAGGTGCGAGTGCTCCGGGCCGACGCCGGGATAATCGAGCCCGGCGCTGATCGAGTGCGCTTCCTCGATCTGCCCGTCGTCGTTGCACAGCACGTAGCTGCGCGCGCCGTGGAGGACGCCGATGCGACCGGCGGTGAGCGTGGCCGCGTGCTTGCCGGACGAGACGCCATGACCCGCCGCCTCGACGCCGTAGAGGGCGACGCTCTCGTCGGCGAGGAAGCCGCGGAACAGGCCGATGGCGTTGGAGCCGCCGCCGACGCAGGCGATGGCCGCGTCGGGGAGCCTGCCGGTGCGCTCGAGGATCTGCACGCGCGCCTCGTCGCCGATCACTCGCTGAAGGCTGGCGACCAGCTCGGGGTAGGGATGCGGACCGGCGGCCGACCCGATGCAGTAGTGCGTGGTCCGCACGTTGGTCACCCAGTCGCGCAGCGCCTCGTTCATCGCGTCCTTCAAGGTGCGCGAGCCGGAGGCGACCGGCACGACCTCGGCGCCGAGGAGGCGCATGCGCCCGACGTTGGGCGCCTGCCGGGCGACGTCTTCCTCGCCCATGTACACGACGCAGGGGAGATCGAAGAGCGCGCAGGCGGTGGCGGTGGCGACGCCGTGCTGGCCGGCGCCGGTCTCGGCGATGATCCGCGTCTTGCCCAGCTTCTTCGCCAGCAGCGTTTGCCCGATGGCGTTGTTGATCTTGTGCGCGCCGGTGTGACAGAGGTCCTCGCGCTTGAGGAACAGCCGCGCCAGGAAGGCGCCCGAGGGATCGATGGCGCGGGCGAGCCGCTTGGCCTCGGTGAGCGGCGTCGGCCGGCCGACGTAGCTGGCGAGCAGCTCGCGCCACTCGCGCTGGAAGTCCGGCTGCAGGACGATGTCGTGCATCGCCCGGGTGAGCTCCTCGAGCGCGAGCACCAGCGTCTCGGCGACGAAGCGCCCGCCGAACTCGCCGAAGTAACCGTCTCTCGCTGCTGCCCCTGTTGCTGCCGTCGTCGTCTGGCCTGCGCTCATCGCGGCCGAGGCTAGCATCCGTCAGCTGTCGACCGGCGCGCTTGCGGGAAAACTGATCCAGAAGGTGGCCCCCTGGCCCGGTCGCGAGCGCACCCCGCAGCGGCCGCCGTGCGCCTCGGTGAGCTTGCGGACGGTGGCCAGCCCGAGCCCGAGGCCGGCACCGCCGTCGTCCTTGGCCGCGGCGCCGCTGGCCCGGTGATACGGCAGGAAGATGGTGCCCTCGGCCCCCTCGGGGATGCCCGGGCCGGAGTCTTCCACCTCCAGGCGCACCGTCTCGGCCTCGCGCACGGCGCGCACCCGCAGCTCCTTCCGGTCGCCGCGGTGGCCGTACTTGAAGGCGTTGTTCATCAGGTTCGTCACCAGGCTGGTGACCACCCCGGACGAGCAGGGGAAGGCGATCCCCGGCGGCGCCGACATCTCCAGGCAGAAATCGGGGTGCACCACGCGCGCCTCCTCGACCGCCTGCTCGATGACGGCGGCCACCTCGCACCCGACGCCCGGCTTGGGGCGCGCCCCGCTGCGGGCGAACTCGAGGAGCGCATCGACCACGTCCTTTGCCCGGCCGAGCGACGACTGCCCGCGCTGGAGCACTTCATCCATCCGCCCGCTCTCCGCGGTGCCCGGCCGCCGCGCCAGATCGAGCGAGAGCGACACCGCCCCCAGCGGGCTGAGGATGTCGTGCGCCACGCGCGCCGAGAACGCCTCCAGCTCCTTGGTCCGCTGCTCCACCAGCTCGTCGCGCGCCGCCTTCGAGGAGCGCAGCCGCGCCGCTGCCACCACGACGGTCGCCGCCAGCGACAGCCCGACGATGAGCGCCAGCGCGTCGAGCATGACCACCGCGCGATCGGCCTGCTGGTGCGCCTGCCGCACCTCGCGCATGAGCATCTGCGCGTTGGTCACGTTCACGTCGATGAGCCGGTCGAGCGCTCCGTCGGCGCGGTTGCCGGCGACGTGCAGCCTCGTGAGCGCCGCGCGCCGGGCGTCGACCTGGTAGACCGTGCCGCCGTTGCCCGCCGGCCCACCGGCCTCGGCCAGGAGCACCTGACGGGTGGCCGCGTCGAGCTCCGTCAGCGCAGTGCGCACCTCGGCGTAGAGCGGTTTCTCCGCCGGAAAGTAGGGGAGGCTCGCATACAGCTCGAGCTCGGAGTCGCGCCGATCGGCCGCCGCCTGCGCACGCGTCCCAGCAGCCGTCTCGTCATCCGCCGGCGACTCCGCCGACTCGAGGATCAGCTGCTCGCTCCGGTGCAGCTCCGACCACGCCGTCGAGAGGTGACGGATCGACGGCAGCGCGTTCTCCGCCATCGCGTCACGCGCCGGGTCGACGCGTGACAGGCGCGTCTCCACGTACAGCGTGACCGCGAAGAACCCGGCGGCCACCAGGAGCACGGCCACGGTCACGCGAAGAAGAAGGTCACCGCGCATTCGTCGTACGCCTCAGTCTCCACGCTTCCCGCGCCAGGTCCACCGCAGCGAGAGAAACTTCACGCGCCTGCCTACGCATTGCGCCACGCCGGAGGTCGCCCGCACGCGCGTGCAACAGCTTGCAACCGCTTGCCCGACCTACCAGGATTGGCCTCCATGTCTGCGACTGCGCCGAGCGCGCTGACCGAATACGAGCGCTACTTACGAGTCCCCGAGCTTCTCGCCTTGCAGAAGGAGGGAGCATCGCGAACCCATCCCGACGAGCTTCTATTCCAGG
>JAMFST010000696.1 GCA_026225435.1 Labilithrix luteola | reverse complement strand
TCGCTGCGATCGATCTCGTCCGGCCGGGCGATGGCGTAGCGCGCCAGCTCCGGGTGCTCGGGGAGATCCGGCGCCGCGTGCAGCCGCGCCCCCACGCGCACGGCGTGATCCGGATCCGGCTCGCGCCGGTCGTAGACCCACGGGTCGATCCAGCCGTGCGGGTGGTCGATGCGGAGCGCGTCGTACTCGCCGAGCGACTTGTGCAGCCGCGCGAGCACGAAGCGACGGCCCGCGCCGCCCACCGTGTCGTCGGTCTCGCGCGCGTCTGCCCAGGAGGGATCGAGCACCGCGTAGCTCCACGGCTGCCCGTCGGGGTTCGTGCGGCTCGGCGGCGCGCCCATGGCGTAGTTCGGGACGAAGACCGCGCCGTAGGTGAGGGCGTCGCGCCAGCCGATCCCGATCTGCCAGTCGCCGTAGAGCGACAGCCCGAGCCCGCCCAGTGTCCGCCGCAGCCGCGCGTGCTGCCGGTGCACCAGGAACTGCGCGAAGCGATAGAGCGGCCGCTCCGCCTCCGGCTCGTGCGCCGCGTCCCCCTCGAGCCAGCCGCGCGACGCCTCGATGAAGTCCGCCTCCGCCTGGCGCAGCGCGGGCGAGCCGCTTTGCTGGAAGGTGGCGAAGGCCTGCTCGAGCGCGCGCGCGTGGTTCTCGAAGGCCAGCTCGTACGCGACCTGATCACGCTCGGGTCCCGCGACCGACCGGGCCTGCTGGACCAGCTCCGCCAGCGCGCTTCGCGGGAGCAGCGGCGCGCCTCCGGTCTCCGCATCCGGTTCGGTCAGCTCCTCGAGCGCGATCGCGAGCGGGCTCTTGGAGAACAGCGTCCCGTCGTAGGGCGACGGGTTGATCCGGCTGGTGACCCCCTGCGGCCCGAGCTGCACGCCGGTGAACCCCAGCTCGCGGGCGAAGGCGTAGAGCCCGCGGGCGCCGCGACCGTAGGGACTGCCTCGACCGATATCGTCGTCCGCTTCCGAGGGGAAGCTGCCGTCGTGCACCGCCAGCACCAGGTCTTCTTTGCCCAGCCGCTGCCGCGCAAGGTCGAGATCCGTCATTCCGTCGCGACAGTAGCCGAGTTACGGCTCGAGCGGATTTGGGGGTTTACCCGGCGCGCTCCCCTTTCGATAGTGGCGGCATGCAATCCATCGAGGCACACGCCCGACGCCGCGTGCTCGTTCAGTCCGTGGCCCCCACGGTCGACGGCGGCCGCTACGACGCCAAGCGCTGTCTCGGCGACCGCGTCACCGTGGGCGTCGACCTGGTCTCCGACGGGCACGACATCGTCGCTGGCGTCCTCCACGTGCGCGCTCCGGGCGCCAACGCCAGCGAGGTGCAGACGCTTCCGCTGGTGGCCAAGGGGAACGACCGCTTCGAGGGGAGCTTCCTCGCCGGCGAGCTCGGTCGCTGGGAATTCTCGGTGACCGGCTTCATCGACCGCTTCGCCACCTGGCATCACGGCCTGGTGAAGAAGGCGCAGGTCGGTCAGGCGACCGAGCTCGATCTGGCGAGCGGCGCGGAGCTGCTGGCGGCGGCGGCCAAGCGCGCGGACAAAGATCCGGTGCTCCGCGCCGACCTGGAGCAGAAGGCGAAGCTCCTTGCGGACGAGTCGGTCGCGCTGGCGACGCGCATCACGCAGGCGGCGGACACCGAGCTGGCCTTCCGCGTGGCGCGTGTTCCCGACCTGTCGCACGCCTCCCCGAGCGAGACCTTCGGCCTCCAGGTCGAGCCGCTCCGCGCCCGCTTCGGCGCCTGGTACGAGCTGTTCCCGCGCTCGACGGATCCGTCGGGCAAGCACGGCACCTTCAAGACCACCGAGGCGCGCCTGCCGTACGTCGCCGGCCTCGGCTTCGACGTGCTCTACCTGCCGCCGATCCATCCCATCGGCCTCGCCTTTCGCAAGGGGCCGAACAATTCGCTCGAAGCCGGTCCCGACGACCCGGGCAGCCCGTGGGCCATCGGCGCGAAGGAAGGGGGCCACAAGGCGGTCCACCCGCAGCTCGGCACGCTCGACGACTTCCGCCACCTGGTGGAGGCCGCGCGCGCGCTGCACCTGCAGATCGCCCTCGACATCGCCTTCCAGGTCTCGCCCGATCATCCGTACGTGAAGGAGCACCCGGAGTGGTTCGTCCACCGCCCGGACGGCAGCATCCAGTACGCCGAGAACCCGCCGAAGAAGTACCAGGACGTCTACCCCTTCGACTTCGAGTGCGCCGGGTGGGAGGCGCTGTGGAACGAGCTGCTCAGCGTGTTCCTCTTCTGGGTGGAGCAGGGGGTCACCATCTTCCGCGTCGACAACCCGCACACCAAGTCGCTGAATTTCTGGGAGTGGTGCCTGGGCGAGATCAAGAAGGCATACCCCGAGGTCATCTTCCTGGCCGAGGCGTTCACCCGGCCGAAGGTGATGTACACGCTGGCCAAGGCGGGCTTCTCGCAGTCGTACACCTACTTCACCTGGCGAACGACGAAGCGCGAGCTCGAGGAGTTCATCACCGAGTGCAACCGCGAGCCGGTGCGCGACTTCTACCGCCCGAACCTGTGGCCCAACACGCCGGACATCCTCCCGGAGCACCTGCAGTTCGGCGGGCG
>JAMFST010000695.1 GCA_026225435.1 Labilithrix luteola | reverse complement strand
GGGCTCGCGTCGCATTTCTGGACGAGGCTCTTCGTCCCCCGCGGACGGCGGTCTCCTCGGCGGCAGCGCACAGCCCGCGCAGGACCCCGCCTGAACGCGCTCACCGGATCCTGCGACGAGTGACGGCTCAGGGCGTGGCGATACCCACGCGCGCGCGGATGGCGTCGACCATCGCGTCGGGCGCCTCCTCGGGGATCCAGTGGCTGATGCCGGGGAGCTCGACGAAGCGGTAGTCGCCGGTGACGTGCGCGGCGCAACGCTCGGCGCCGAAGCGACCGAGCGCGGGGTCGGCGGTGCTCCACAGGTACGTGGTGGGTACGGTGACCGGCGGCAGCTGGCCGAGATCGGCGCGCATGGCGCGGTACCAGGCGAGCGCGCCGCTGAGCGCACCGGGCTCGGCGAAGTGCTGCAGGTAGGCGGCGCGATCGGCGGCAGGCATCCCCTCGCCGTAGAAGCCGGCGAGCCGGCGCGCACCGTCTTCGAGCAGGACGCGCTCGGCCTTGTCCGAGCGGAGCAGCTTCAGGTACGCGCCGCGTGCTTGTTGATCCGGATCCTCACGCAACGCCTGACCGTAGGCGGCGAGGTGCGGCACCGACGCGGCGGTGAGGCTGAGGACGCGCTCGGGATGGCGGGCCGCGAGGTACCAGGCGATCGACGCTCCCCAGTCGTGCCCGACGAGGTGGAAGCGAGGGTGGCCGAGCGCCTCCGCGAGGTCGAGCGCGTCCTGGGCGAGGAGCTCGATGGCGTAGTCGGCGACGGCTGCCGGACGCGCGCCCGGCGAGTACCCGCGTTGCTCCGGCGCGGCGAGGAGGAAGCCGTCGCTCGCCATGCGGGTCATCACCGCCTGGTAGGTGCGCGCGCCGGCCGGGAAGCCGTGCAGCAGGAGCACCAGAGGTCCGGCCGCGTCGCCCGCGGTGCGGACGTCGAAGGTGAAGCCGGACAGCGGGATCGATCGGACCGAGATCACTCCGTGGAAGCGTATCCGGGATCGGCGGCGAAGAGCTCCGTGAGGACGGCAGGTCGGTCTGCCGCGCGATGGTGACGAGCACGACCGGATCCGCCAGGACCGCAGTACCGCGGGAGCCGCGGCTACCGTCCGGCGCCGTCTTGGCGTCAGCGCGATGACGAGAGCCGCTCGGCCTTGTTACCGGTCACCTTGAAGAGCGTGCAGTCGCCGTCCGACGCGATCGACTCGAGGTCGCCGTGGTCGCGCAACGCGACGATGCGCGGGCCGAGCTCGCGAAGCTCGATGTCGTCGCGGTCGGTGGGCCAGCGGACGATCACGTGGGTGAAGCCGGCGAGCTGGTCCTGGGTGACCATCCACGGAGACCAGTCGGGCGGCCCGTTGGGCTGCTTGCCGGGCAGGTAGCCGACAGGAAGGCGCGGGGTGAACTTCCCCCAGAAGAGCGAGGTCACGCCCCCACTGCGAGCCGTGTGGTAGACGGCTGCATAGTGCAAGATGGCGTTGCGCTCGTCGAGGTACGAGCTGGCGTCGTGCATGGAGAGCGACAGCAGGCGATCCGAGGGGGCGAGCCGCTCGAGCAGGCGCGTCGTCTGGGCCACCTCGCCCGCGGCACCGGCCAGCTGCCGCATCCACAGACCGAGCAGGAGCGCGACGCCGGAGGCGAGGACGAGGACCCGCTCCCGGGTGACCGCGCCCGGCGGGATGGCGGCGATCCCCACCAGCGTCGCCGTCGTGATGAGGCGGAAGTCGAGCAGCGAGATGTCATCGGGGATCTGGATGGAGGCGGGGGCGAGGATGGCCGCGAGCGCGAGGGCGAGACACGCCACGCCGACACCGGCGACGCCGCGACGCGGAGCTTCGTCGGTGCGGCGGCGCGAGCGGAGATCGAGCGTGATCATCGCGCCGATCACGGCGCTCGCGAGCGCCTTGCCGGCGAGCGGAAAAGGCCCGACCACGCTGGCGACGATCTGATCCAGCTTGTCGAGCCAGTGAGTGCCGCTGATGCGGAAGGTGGAGACGACACCGGTGACCACCCCGCGCGCGTGGACGTTGTGGGCCAGCGTCGCGCCCAGGTCCGCGGGCACGGGCGGCGCACCACCGACGAGCCGCGTGGTGATCACCACGCCGACCAGCGCGCCGAGGAGGAGCGCGAGCGAGCGGCGATCGCGCCGGACGATCGCCAGCGCCCCCACCAGGAAGAGCAACGCGGCTGCCGCCACCAGATGGAACGCGTCCGTCACCGCGGCGAGCAGCACCGCCAGCGCGAGCAGCCAGCGACGCCCACCGCGCAGGTACTCCACGCCGGCCGCCAGCGAGCCGACCAGCGGCGGAAGCGCCAGCAGGTAGGGCAGGAACCCCATGCAGAGCACCGGGTTGAACGCCGCCAGCGGGCCGAGGAGCGCGGTCGCGGGTGTACGGCCGGTCCGCTCGCTCCAGGTGGCCCGCACGAGCGCGCGCACCGCCAGCGCCAGCAGCACCACGTAGGCCGCCAGCACCAGCCGCATGGCCACCTCCGCCGAGGTCCAGGCGGCCAGCGGTGTCATCCATTTGTACGTCGTGGCGTAGCCGCTCGAGAGGTCGGGCGTGGTGTAGGCCGGCGGGTAGGTCGCGGGATCGCGTCGCCACGCCGCGAGCAGGCCGAGGTAGGCCAAAGTGGAATGCGCGCCGTTCAACAGGCGCAGCTTCGCACGCTCGTACGCGGAAACGTCACGGCTCAGTGTCACTCCGACCGAGGCCCAGTCGGGTTGGTTCAGAAAGTCCGTTTCTTCGACGACCCATTGCACGAAGCGCTCGCGCTGAATTGGCCATGCATCGTAAAGCCCGAGTGCCTGTTCGACGCGAGTGCGAAAGGCCGTATCCGTTGCCGGCGTGATGCTGTCCACCATAGTTCGTGGAAAGCGCGCTTGCGCCTCGATCCAACCGGCCAGGCGAGGGTCCTGGCGGGCGGCTAAGGTCAACACGGCAGCCCTCAAAGTCGCGCCGTTGTTCGACAGATTGTCGCAGCAGACTACGAGATAGGGCGGTAGTCCGCGTTCGTGTCGAAGTCGCAACCCGCGCACGATCCAGCCGACCAGGCTGCGCGGCGCCTCAGGATTGTGGAGATCGTGGGCGACGTCAGGATGTTCGAAGTCGAGCTTGCCGGCGCCATCGAGGCAGTAGCCTTTCTCGGTGACCGTCATGGTGATG
>JAMFST010000694.1 GCA_026225435.1 Labilithrix luteola | reverse complement strand
GCGCGCAGCCGGCGCCGCGACCGCACCCGAGTCTCTCACCGTGTTCGTCGTCCCGGCCACGCGGCAGGAGCCGCAGCGGCTCGCCCCCTACGTCGCCTTGCTGGCGGACGGCGCCTTGCGCGTCGGCGTCGCCGATCGCCGCGGCGCCTTCGTCGAGGCGCGTCCTCCCAGCGGCGCGATCGAGCTGCGCCCGGTCACCCTCGACCCAGGCGCCACCCGCCCCGTGCGGCGACCGTGAGCCGCCGCCGGCGACGCCCGCGGCTGGCCGCTCCCGAGACGCTCGAAGGGGTCATCGCCCGCGCCGGCGAGGACCGTTTCGCCAAGACCCGCGGTCCGCTCTCCGAGCGCATCTGGGCGCAGTGCGTCGGCGCGCGCATCGCCGAGCGGGCCCGCCCGTTGAGCCTCGAGGCAGGCGTCCTCACCGTGCGCGCCGCCACCTCGACCTGGGCCAGCGAGCTGTCTCTCCTCGAGACGACCATCCTCGAGCGCCTGCGCGCCAGCGGCATCGACGTCACCCGTCTGCGTTTCCGCGTCGGCCCGGTGGAGCCGCCCGCTCGCCCACCGGAGCGTCGCGCTTCGCGCAAGGTGCCGCCGCCGACCTCGCTCCCCGCCCCTCTGGCGACCCAGATCGCGCAGGTGCACGACGACGAGCTCCGTCTCATCATCAGCCGCGCCGCCGGCGCGAACCTGGCCTGGCAAACCCACGCTGCGGATGCGACGGAACCGTCAATCCCGGGCGCCGCGCGCCTTCCCAAGACGCCTCCGCGCTGAGCGCGGCGGTCAGCGCAAGGCGGCCAGCCGCTCCAGCCCTTCGAGGCGCTGGAACAAGAAGCGCTCCGCCGGCCCGAACTGCGGCAGCTGCGCGCGGAGCTGCTCCAGGTAGTTCCGCAAGATCGGCAGGTTGATCGCCGTCACCTTGCGCATCGCGATGTACAGCTCGTCGATGACCGGCGCCGGACACGGGCGCCCCTGGACCAGATAGAGCTCGATCACGTAATCGGCCCAGCCCCCCTTCCCCGTCGCCGTCGCCAGCTTGGAGGAGAACTTCGCCGCCTGGTCCACCAGCGACGGCGGCAGCGGACGCCCCGCGCGGCTCGCCTCGATGACGTCGGCCAGGGCCGAGGCGAGCAACCGCTCCGCCTCCGCCGCCCGCCCCATCGCCAGCGCCTTCTCCGCCACGCCGCCGAGCACCTTGAACTGGTCGGCCCGCCGGACCATCGACGGCTCCGGCTCGTCGGGTCGGTCCGTGCGAAGCTCGCTCACCGCCGCCTGCATCTTCGGCAAGGTGAGCTTCGACATCTGCTGCCCGGAGGTGTGCGGCGCCGAGAGCCCCTCGCGCGCCTCGAGCAGCGTCATCTCCTGCGAGCCGATGAGGATCCGGTCGGCCTGCTGCAGCAGCACCCGGCCGGTGATGCGCATGCCGTTGACCAGCACGCCGTTACGGCTGCCGAGGTCCTCCAGCTCCACGCTGCCGACTCCCACATGGAGCAACGCGTGCCTCCGCGACACCAGCGGGTCGTCGAGCGACAGCTGGCAGCTCGCGTTCCGCCCTACGGCGAACTCCCCCTCCGTGAGCTCGAGGTCGTGCTGTTGGTAGCGCAGCCGAAACCGCATTACATGAAATGAGGCGCTCTTCTGCTGCCTCACGCCAGCAGGACGGCGCACGTCTCCCGATCAGACGAGTATCGCGGAAAGCCCCTCACGCGGCAAAAAAACGAGGGCAAGCCTAAGGGACGTTCGGCAACTTCTCCAGCGGCCGTGTGTGCACGCCACTCTGCGGGTCCGGCAGCGCCGCGCGCAGGGTCTCGAGCTGCGCCAGCGAGCGACGATCATCGTCGGTGCGCGGCGGCCCCAGGGACCGAGCATGGACCAGGAGCTGCTCCACCGCGTCGGTCAGGTCGGCGCGTTCGAGCCGGCTGATCGCGGCCAGGTTGTCGATGACCGCCACCGGCACGAGGTGGTTGGTCCGCCGGTACACCTCCGCCACCCAGCGCCCCCACTCCGGCTCCAGCGCCGAGAGCGCCAGCCGCGCCGCCGCGTGCGCGACCAGCTCGAGCCGCTTCGAGTCGACGACTTGCCCGTTGAGGAAGCGCTCTTCCACCTCGGTGGTCGCGCGACGGAGGATCCGCTCGCCGTCGGCGAAGCGTTCCAGCTTCATCGCTCGGTCGAACACCTCCACGAGCAGCTGCACGTTCCAGCCGTCCTGGTTGTGCGCGTCGAGGTGCCCGCTGAGCGTCTCCTCCTCGAGCTGCTCGTCACTGCCGCAGTTGGGGCAGTTGCCCACTTCCTGCGGGTACGGCATCTGGCAGCGCGCGCAGTAGCGCAGGAAGCCCGTGGTCTTGTTGCTCATCTTGGTGACCGCGGGCGCCGCCGGCACCTCGCAGAACACCAGCTCCTGGGTGCCGACGCGCAGCCGGTCGCCGTCCTTCAGGCGCACCGGCACCTTCGAGCCTTTGCCGTTCACCTTCACGCCGTTGCGGCTGCCGAGGTCGTGCAGCATCACCGCGTCGCCGGTGATGTCGATGCGCGCGTGCTGCCGCGACACCAGCGGGTCCTCGATGGTGACCTGGCAGTCCGACGAGCGGCCGATCAAGGTCGAGCCCTGGGGCAGGTCGAACTCCTGCAGCAAGAATCTCAGCCTGTACCTTGCCACCGGGCGTCCCTCTCCGCGCGTCACGCGAGCGCTCCTGCCGACCTCACCTCAGACGAGGCGCGACTTTAGCAGAGATGCCCGACCGAAATGGTCTATCGTCGTCTCGGTGCAGGGTCAGCAGGAAAAACCAGCAGGTGGTGGGGGCGGCGTGGCCGAGGCGACCAAGGCCGAGGGGGCGTCCGGTGCCAGCGCCACCGAACAGACGAGCGTGGCCAGCGCGATCACCGCGGCCTGCCGCGAGATCATCGCGCCTCTGGTCCGGGCTGACGGGGGGCACCTGTACCTGCTCAGCGTGACCCGCGACGAGGTGCACATCCATCTCACCGGCACCTGCGCCGGCTGCCCGGGCGCGCACACCACCCGCGACAAGATGATCCAGCCGATCCTCCAGGGCGTCGCCCCCAGCGTCCAGCTCCGCCTGACCACGGGTTGGACCGTCCCGGACGGCGCGTCGGAGCTGGTTTAGTCCCGGCTTACTTCTTCTTCTTTTTCTTCGGCGGGTCGGCCGGGGGCGGAGCGGTCGACGCGGCGTTCGGATCGCTGAGGTTGCCGTGGGTGACCGCGGCGATCGACGGATCGACGGCCAGCGGATCGGCCGGCTTGTTCGCCCGGAGCTGCGGCAGGTTCTGCAAGGTGGCGCGGTCCTCGGTGACGACGCCGGCGCTGCGCCCCATGTCGACCAGGCGCAGGTGCGTGCTCGCGTCCTGCCAGTCGACGGTCGGCGCGTCGACGGGGGCGTCGACGTCGATGTCTTCCGGGTGCGATCGCCTGCCCTGGGTGCCGAGCGTGGCGCTCACCTTGGTGCTCGCGTCGGCGAACGTGGTCCCCAGCGGCCCTTCGGCGCTCAGCGGCACCTCGTCGAGGATCTTCCACAGCCGGTCGGCGATGAAGAAGAAGTAGCGCTTCTTCCCGGCGCGCTCGATGTACAGCAGCGCCTCCTTGTTCCGGTAGGTGTACTCGGAGTGAATCTCCGTGGTGTCGTAGCCGGTCGGCGTGCCGTTGAACTCGATGTAGCTGCGGATGAAGGCGGCCTTGTGGTTGTCGCGGTCGGCCTCGATGGCCTTCTGCGCGACGCCGGGCTGCACGTGGATCAGCGCCGGGTCGTAGTCCTTGTCGATGATGCCGCCCGACTGGACGTGCAGCTTGATGACGTCGGCGTGCGACGCGCCCCAGTGGAAGCCGTCGAGCATCGAGGCGAGCGAGGGGACGGTGGGAGGGCCGACGGGACCAGCCGCCTGCGCCTCGTGCTGCCCCACCACCTGACCGCCGCCCGGCAATCCGAGGACGACGCCACCCGCGGCCACCAGGACCAGGGCGAGCGCGGGGGCAAAGGGGCGGGTACGGCGGGTTCGGGACGTCTTCATGGCGAGCTCCAGCAAAGCTTAACTCCGTTCGAACAACGAGTCTGCCGGATGATGCTGTAAGAAAGAAGGAATGTGCGGAACGACGGGCGGGGCGGTGTCGGCACGAGGCTGGAAGGGCGCGCTCCTCGTCGCGCTAATCGTCGTGCCGGCGGCGGCTTGCACGCCTCCGGCGGTGCCGGAGCGCCCCCTGCCCGACTACGACGCCGAGAGCGCCGCCGTCTTCGATGACGAGATCGATCCGGCCTCGGTCGGCCTGGCGCTCGAGCCGTCTGCCCCTCCGATGACCGACCTCAAGCTGCGCCAGCGGGTGCAGACAGCCGACGCGACCGTTCGGGTGCGCGTGCAGACGGTGACGGAGAAGCACGAGGAGAAGGGGACCAGCTACGTCATCGGCCTGCGCCGCGAGGAGGTGTTCGGCGGAGCGTTCCCGCCGGACGAGACCTTCCAGGTGCACGTGGGCACCTCCGGGCCGAGCCACGGGGTGGTCAACAGCTTCGAGTCGCGCCTGGTCGGGCGCACCTTCGTTGCCACCGTGCGTCAGTTCGCCCACGCTACCGGAGGGGGGGGCGCCGGCTCGGGCGACGAGCACGACCTCCACTTCCACTTTTACACCGACGACGCGAAGACGGCCGAGGCGGTGAAGAGCGCCTTCGCCCTCAGCAGCTTTCGTTGACGCGCTCGCCCGGAAGAGCGACATAGACCGGGAAAACCCGCGGAGGTTGTGGTGGCAATCGAGTTGAAGAGCGCAAAAGACATCGAGCAGCTCCGCGTCGTGAGTCTCATGGCGGCCGAGACGCTGCTCCTCGTGGGAGAGAAGCTCCGGGTCGGCATGACGACCGAGGAGATCAACACCATCGTCCACGAGGACACCATCCGCCGCGGCGCCTACCCCGCCCCGCTGAACTACCGCGGGTTCCCCAAGAGCGTGTGCACCAGCGTCAACGACGTGGTCTGCCACGGCATCCCGGACGCGACGGTGCTCAAGGACGGCGACATCGTCAACGTCGACGTGACCACCTTCTACAAGGGGTTCTACGGCGACACGTCGGCCACCTTCTACATCGGCACCCCCAGCGCGGACGCCCGCAAGGTCACCGAGGCGGCGCGCAAGGCGCTCGATCTCGGCATCGCCGAGGTGAAGGAAGGCGCGCGGCTGGGCGACATCGGCGCGGCCATCCAGGAGTACGTCGAGTCGCAGGGGATGAGCGTGGTGCGCGACTTCGTCGGCCACGGCATCGGCCGCAAGTTCCACGAGCCGCCGCAGGTGAAGCACTACGGCAAGCGTGGCACCGGCGAGCGCATGAAGGTCGGCATGGTCTTCACCATCGAGCCGATGGTGAACGTCGGCGAGTGGGAGATCGACGTCGACCCGGCGGACAAATGGACGGTGACCACCGCCGACGGCAGCCTCTCGGCGCAGTTCGAGCACACCATCGCCGTCACCAAGAACGGCTGCGAGGTGCTCACCCAGCGCCCGAAGCCGCTGCGCCTTTCCGAGAACGTGACGGCGGTCTTCGCCTGACGGCGATCTGCCTGCTGCGCGACGGCAGCTCACCGTCAGGCTCCGATTTTCGTACGGTGGGCGTTGCTGCGGTTCTCAGTTCTCGGTAGGTGAGCCGCATGGCTCTCTCGGACGAGGAACGGTCTCGGATCGCGCGCTACGTCTCGAACCTCGAGGGGGACGTGTTCGCCCTCGCCGGGTTGCCCGAGGAGGTCATCGCCGTCCTCTTCGCCTACTACTCGCGCTCCAAGGACGATCTGCGCACCAACCTGGCGCGCCTGGTCGCCGATCAGGACCTGGCGATCGGCGGAGCCGACGACGCGTCCCCGCCGACGTCCACGCCCGGCAGCAGCGGCTTGCACATGGCGAGCGAGAAGGCGCGCGCCTTCCACGAGAAATGGGTCGTCGGCTACGGCCACGGCTCGGTCGCCGAGCACGCGGTGGTGCACCTGGCTGTCGAGAACGCGAGCATCGTCGTCTCCAAGGCGATCGAGGATCTGCGCCTCGGCTCGTACACCGAGAAGAGCACCCGCTACGTCGGCTTCGACAACGCCAGCTTCGTCCGCCTGCCGGAGCTCCCGGAGGCGCTGGCCAAGCGCTACGAGGACACCGCCAGCTCGCTCTTCGCCACCTACTCGGCGCTCGTCCCGCGGGTCGAGGCCGAGGTGCGGCGGCGCCATCCGCGCGGTGAGAAGCAGGCCGAGCCGGCGTACAACGCGGTGGTCCGCGCCAAGACCTTCGACCTGCTCCGCGGCCTGCTCCCCGCCGGCACGCGCACCAACCTGGGGCTGACGGCCAACGCGCGCGCGCTCGAGACGCTGCTGTCCAAGATGCTCTCCTCGCCGCTGGCCGAGGTCCGCCGCACCGCCGCTGCCATGCACCAGGCGGCCGCGACGATCACCCCGACCCTGGTGAAGTACG
>JAMFST010000693.1 GCA_026225435.1 Labilithrix luteola | reverse complement strand
TCCCTAGCTTTGCAGCCATCTCCACGGTTTCTGAGCACCCTCTCGGTGCTCGAGAGCCTCGACGATTCCGCGGCCGCGTCGTGGTGAACGTCGCCGGACAGCTGAGATCGTGAATGCGCGGCCCGTGGTTTGCGTCTGTCACGCCCATGACCAAGACTATCGGCGCCCTGCTTTTGTCCATCACGCTCACCTCGATCCTCGGCGGTTGTGTCGTTCACGAGGAGCGACGCTGCGGTTACGGCTGGGAACCTGGGCACCGTGACCGTTACGGGCGCTGGATCGAGGGTCATTGCCGCTAATTGATTCCACGTAGGCAACGGTCTGCGCTCGTACCTGGACGTGGTCGAGCTTCCTACTCGTGGCATTGAGTGCGCCGTCGCGAATGAACGCGACCGGCGCACCAAGCGCCCGGAGGGGAGATCTCATGAAGACGTTCCAGGTGGGTTTTGTCGGGTTGGCGCTGATCGCGGCGGCGTGCGGCGGAACCGGGTCGGACGGCTCGACCGGTAGCGCGGCGGACGAGGCGATCACGGACGACCACGTGGGCGTGGCCTTCAAGGTCACCCAGACCAACCTCGTCTCCGACCAGCCCGGCGTGGCGCTGACGACCGACCCCAACGCGGTCAACGTGTGGGGCATCTCCTTCAACCCGGCCGGCCCGGCCTGGGTCTCCAACAACGGCACCGGCACCACCGAGGTGTTCACCCCCGCCGGCGCCGACGTGCTCACCGTCACCGTCCCGGTGCCGGCCTACGTGTCCGCCGACGCCGGCGTCAGCAGCACGCCCACCGGGCAGGTGTTCAACCCCAGCGCCACCGACTTCGGGGGCGACAAGTTCATCTTCGTCACCGAGGACGGCACCGTCTCGGCCTGGCAGCCGAGCACCGGCGCCTTGCTCAAGGACGATTACTCGTCCATCGGCGCGGTCTTCAAGGGCGTGGGCCTCGGTCCGTCGATGATCTACGTCGCCGACTTCCACAACGACGCCATCGACGTCTTCGACGCGACCTACAAGCAGACCACGGTCGCCGGCGGCTTCAAGCACCCGGCCTTGCCCGCGGGCTACGCGCCCTTCAACGTCTTCGTCGACGGCACGCGGGTGTTCGTCGCCTACGCCGAGCAGGACAAGGAGAAGCACGACGACGCCAAGGGGGCCGGCCACGGGTACGTCGACCTCTTCGACACCACCGGCACCTTCCAGGCGCGGCTCGTGTCGCGCGGCGTGCTCGACTCGCCGTGGGGCATGGCCATCGCGCCGGCGTCGTTCGGCAAGCTCGCCGGCGCGCTCCTGGTCGGCAACACCGGCAACGGCTTCATCCACGCCTTCACCCTCGGCGAGGACAGCTACGGCACCACCACCGCGACGCTGGCGGGCTACATCGCCGACGAGCACGGCAAGGAGCTGATGATCGACAACCTGTGGGGCATCGCCGTCTCCCCCTCCACCGATCAGAGCCGCCTCTACTTCAGCGCCGGCCCCGAGTCGGAGAGCCACGGCCTCTACGGCCGGTTGGACTCGGCGAATCTGAACGGGATGTAGCGGCGTAACGGACGCTCTCGTGAGGCAGTCTGCGCGCGGGCTCCGGCGACGCGCCGCGGGGATCCGCCAAGTGCCGCGGGCGCTCTGCCTGCGCCCGTGCTCGACCGCCTCCCGACCCGCTCATTCGCGGGCTCCGGTCCCCCACATGTCCCCTTCGTCAGAAGTGGATTTCGGTGTCCCCAGCGGACACCAACCCCGTACCGGAGCGGACACCTGCGCCGAGGCTGCTTGCTGACGAGCGGGTCGGGGATGGGTCGAGCACGGGCGCAGGCAGAGCGTCGGCGCACCCTCGCGGCCCAATGTGGCGCGTCGCCGGAGCCCGCGCGCAGACCCGTCCACGAGAGCGACCGTTGGCGAGCAGACAGCGCTCTCAGGTTCCGCGAGGCCGTCCTTCAGCGAGCCGCCCGGCAAAGGCCTCGCCGAGCAGGCGCCGCACCGAGGCGCGATCGACCGGCCGCGGGTTGAAGTAGGGGCGCTGCGTCGCGAGGTCGGCCGCCTTGTCGAGATCCGATTCGGCGAGACCGAGCTCGCGCAGCGACATCGGCAGCTTCAGCTCGGCGAGCAGGGCGAAGAGGCGCGCTGCTGCGTCGTCGGTGCCGAGCGCGCGCGCCACCGCGGCGATGGCCTCGGGCGCGTGCTTCTCGTTGTAGCGAACCACGTGCGGCAAGATGGCGGCGTGCGTCTCGGCGTGCGGCAGGTCGAAGCTGCCACCGAGCGTGTGACAGAGCTTGTGATGCAGCGCCATCCCCACCGCGCCCAGCGCCGAGCCGGCGAGGAAGGCGCCGTAGTGCGCCAGCGAGCGCGCGTCGTGATCCTCGGGCGCGAGCACCGCGCGCGGGATGGCCGCCCCCAGCGCGCGCAGGCTCTCCTCGGCCATCAGGTCCACGATGGGATTGGCGTCCGGCGAGTAAAGCGCCTCCACCGCGTGCGCCATCGCGTTCAGCCCGCTCGCGGCGGTGACCCGGGGCGGCAAGGTGTACGTGAGGAGCGGATCGAAGATGACCAGCCGCGGGAGAACGCGCGGATCGTTCCCCGTCTTCTTCTGCCCGTCCTCGGTGATGCCCCAGATGGGCGTGCGCGAGGAGCCGGCGTAGGTGGTGTCGATGGCGATCTGGGGGATGCCCGGGTCGAGCGCGATGGCCTTGCCGAGACCGATGGTGGAGCCGCCTCCGAAGGCGACGGTGCAATCGGCGCCGAGCTCCTTGGCGCGCTCCCGGCCGGCGCGGGCGGTGGCAATGGGGACGTGCATGCGCGCCTCGGTGAAGGCGCCCACCATGCGCTCGCCGAGGAGCGCCTGCAGCTCGGTCGCGCGGGCGGCCTGCTCGGGGGTGGTGAGGACGAGCGCGCGGCGCAGGCCGAGCCGATCGAGCTCCGCGGGCAGGCGGGTGAGCGAGCCGGCGCCGAAGACCACCTCGGCCAGCTGCGTCGCGTACGTGAAGGACGTCAGGGGTTTCACGCGCCCCAGCGTAGCGCTACTACCAGCGCCATGAGCGAGGAGCGACCGAAGGAACGCCACTGGGGGAACGTGGCGGCGGGATTCAGCGCCGCCTGCGCGCTCGCGGTATCGGCGTATACCGCGTTGCTCCAGCGGCAGCAGGTGAAGGCGCAGGTGTGGCCGATCCTGTCGTGGGGGGTGAGCGCGGCCGATCAGCGGCCGGACGCGGTGGACGAGTCGGACGGTGGCGTCGCGCCGCCGCACCACGAGTTCGCCTTCAACCTGCGCAACGACGGCGTCGGCCCGGCGGTCGTGCGGGCGATGGAGGTGACCCTCGATGGCAAGCCCCTGCGCGACTGGGGCGACGCCATGGACGTGCTCTACCCGAAATCTCCCGAGCACCCGCTCTCGCGCGGAGCGCACTACACGGTCGTTCACGGGCACGTCTTCGCCGCCGGAGCATCCGTCGACGCCATCAGGCCGGACGGCGAGGAGCTGACGCATCGCTTCTACGATGGGTACGACCGCATCGCCGTGACGCTCTGTTACTGCTCGGTGCTCGACGACTGCTGGACGCTCCACGCGCAGGGGCTCAAGGTCCGGCCGGAGCCAGAGCCGGTGCGCAGCTGCCCGCGGTTCGCCGTCCCCTTCGAGCAGTGACTCACGGGCAGGTCGCGGCGCTCAGCGAGATGCAGGTGCCGGCGGTGCCGCCGTCGGTGACGACGCAGCGAGCTTGCGGCAAGCACGCCGGGCCGGTGGCCGTGTCGCAGGCTCCGTTGTGCGCTGCCGCCGCGAGGCAGGTGCCCCCCTTCCCGACCCCGGCGCAGGTACCGGACGCGGCGCAGCGAACCACGCCGCCGTCGCCATCGTCGCCGCACGCGGCGCCGGCATCGGCGTAGGTGATGGTGGCGCACGCCCCCTGCTC
>JAMFST010000692.1 GCA_026225435.1 Labilithrix luteola | reverse complement strand
GTGGTCGGCGCGATGGGGTTACCCCGCGGCTCGATCGAGCGGACAGCCAGGTCTCTGGTGCATCCCGCGTCCGCCGACGACGTTCACCGCGCGCTCGTCGAGATGAGCCTACGCGTCGGTGCGCGAGCCTACCTGCGCCAGAACCGCGCGGTGATCGCCCGCGGCGACCTGCGCCCCATCCTGCCGACCGTCACCGTCCCCACGATGGTCGTCGTCGGCGAGGACGACACGCTCACGCCTCCCGAGCACGCCCGCGAGATCCACGCGCTCGTGCGCGGCTCCACGCTGCACGTGATCCCGCGCTGCGGCCACCTTCCGCCGCTCGAGAAGCCCGCCGAGACCGCGGCGCTGCTGCGAGATTGGATCACGGGATCGACATCGCGCTGAAGCCTTTTGCCGTCGGCTTGATCACCAGGCCGACGTAGAGATCCCCCGCCGCGTTGCGCCTGAAGACGGCGTGGAACTCGCTGGTCTCGAGCCCCGTGTCGACCGCCGCCTGCTCGATGCGAGAGATGAGCGCGCGCAGGGCCATGGTGGGCGTGACGGGGGTGACCATCGTCCGACCATGGCTGATCACCCGTTCAGCATCAACCCACAGCCGTCCGATTTCGCCGGAGCCTCCGTCTCAGTCTCAGTCTCAGTCTCAGTGCGCGGTGGTGGTCGTCGTGCTGGTGGTGGTGGTCGCCGCCGGACGATCGAGCTGCGGGTTGCCCTCCGGCGGATCACCGGTGACGCCGTGGATGGCGCCGGGGCTCGGCTTGGTCAGCTCGTTCATGTTGGAGACGTCACCGGTGGAGCCGGGGTTGGACGCCGAGTTGGGATCGTTGGGCCCGCGGCCGGGGCCGTCCTTGGTGGCGCACGCGCCGAGCATGCAGGCGGCAGCGGCACAGTGGAGGACGACGGCGGCGACGACGGCGTGGCGCTGCAGGGAGAGGAGACTCATGCCCGCGGTGAATGCAACGCGCGTGCACCGGCCTGGACCGACGCCGGGTCCCCGCCTTCTCCGTGATTCCCCCTGCGTGTCGACGCGGCGGGTCGAGGCGCATCGCCACGCCGAGCGCTCGTGCGTGGCGAGCCGGTCAACAATCGACTGACTCGGCCGCAATCGGACGCCCCGCTCTGTCGCGGTCTTCGTTACATCAAGTGTCAGTCATGGCCGCGGTCATCTTCGACGAGGACTCGCTCCCCTTGCCGACCTTCACGGTCGACGGCAAGGGCTCGTTCGGTGCGGGAAATCGTGCCTGGCGCGAGCTCGCGGGGGACACCGGGCTGCTCGACGCGGTCGCCACGGAGCGACGAGACGCGGTCCGCGCGACGGTGACGGCCGGGCTTCGCTCGGGGATGCCCTTCGTCTTCGCCGCGGAGCTGCGCCACCAGGATGGCGCCTACCGCGCGCACCAGATCCACGCCCGGCCGAGCCCCCGCGCAGGCACCGGCCACGGCCCGACGACCTGGGTGGTGACGGCGGTGGAGCACGAGCGGCAGGCCGCCGTGACCAGCAAGGCCGCTGCGCCGCACGCTCCTCACGATCCGTACGACGACGGGCGCACCGACGAGCTGGTGGTCACGCCGCCTCCCGAGGTGATCGAGGACTTCCGCCGGCAGATGCTCGGGCTCGTGGGGCATGACCTGCGCAACCCGCTCAACACGGTGGTGATGGCCGCGTCGCTGGTGCGCAGCCGCGCCAAGACGGAGCCCGAGGTGCGGCTCATCGAGCGGGTGATCCACGCCGCCGACCGGCTCACCCGCATGATCACCGAGCTGCTCGACTACACCGCCTGCCGGCTGGGCGGGCGGGTCGAGCTGGTGCGCGAGCCGGCCGACCTGGCCT